>JAYSZS010000282.1:0-1543 GCA_043737935.1 Propionivibrio sp.
GTAGGGCACGCCCAGCTCTTCCAGCAGCCACAGCACGCGCTGCGAACGCGAAGTTTCGAGGTGATGAACGGTGATCATGGCCTTCAGCATACACACAAAGCAAGCGATTCAGCATGCGATTCCTGATCGATCAGCCGCACGCTGACAAATTACGGGCCGCTGCATCAGCCAACCCCCCAGGGCTTTTGCAGACATCGGACGGACGAAGAAATTGCCCTGACCGTGGGCGCAACCGAGACCGTTCAGTTCAATGTTCTGTTCGCCGGCTTCAACGCCTTCGGCGACCATGATCATCCCCAGGTTGCCGGCCAGCGCAATGATGGCAGAAGAAATTGCCCGGTCATCCGCATCGCTGGCGATTCCATTGACGAAGCTGCGGTCGATCTTCAACTCGTGAATGGGAAAGCGCTTAAGGTAGGAGAGCGAACTGAAGCTCGTGCCAAAATCGTCGATGCTGATCTACAGGCCTAAGTCGACTAGGGCCTGCAACATGCTCAGGGCCTGCTCGGTGTCCATCAGCACGCCTTCGGTGATCTCGATGCACAGGCGCTGCGGGGCCACACCATGCTCGCGGATGATGGCCAGGATGTCGGTGACCATGTTCGGCTTGCGGAAATGTCGCGCCGAGAGGTTGATGCTGACCCTGACTTGCGGAACCCCGACCTTGTTCCAGGCGACAATCTGATGGCATACTTGGCCGAGCACCCATTCGTCGATGGCAACAATGAGGTGGCTCTGCTCGGCAATCGGGATGAAGCTTGTCGGCGAGATGAATTCACTGCCGCGTTTCCAGCGCACAGCGCTTCGGCACCGACAACGGCGTTGCTCGCAAGATTGATCTGCGGCTGATATTCGAGGACCAGTTCACGGCGTTCGATGGCGCGACGCAAGCCGGTTTCCATGCCCAGTCGCTGGCTGGCCTGCTCAGCCAGCTCGGCGGTGAAGAACTGGAAGGCGTTCTTGCCATGATCCTTGGCGCGATACATCGCCGCATCGGTGTTGCGCATCAGCCCGAGGGGATCGGTGGCATCGTCCGGGTACATGCTGATGCCGATGCTGGCGCTGACGTAGCACTCCTGCTCACCCAGCAGATAACTCAAGGACAGCGACCGGATCAGGCGATCCGCCGTCATCGCTGCCTGATGGCGTTCGGCGACTTCGAGCAGGATGACGAACTCATCGCCGCCCAGGCGCGCCACGGTGTCTTCGGTGCGCACGCATTCGAGCCGCCGGGCAGAAACCTGTTTCAGCAACTCGTCACCCATGTCATGACCCAGGGTGTCGTTGATAACCTTGAAGTTGTCGAGGTCCAGGAACACCACGGCAAGGCGCTCGCGAGCGCGAGCGGCTCGTGCCCGCGTCAGGCGCAGACGGTCATTGAACAAGGTGCGATTCGGCAGACCGGTCAGGTCGTCGTGGGTGGCGAGAAACTCGACGCGCTGTTGCGATTCCCTGGCGTGGGTAATGTCGCTGATCATCGCCACATAATTGACGACCCGTCCGTCCTGCTCCTTGACAGCGTTGATCGACAGCCACTCGAGAT
>JAYSZS010000283.1:0-3932 GCA_043737935.1 Propionivibrio sp.
CACGCGCCAATGAGTTGTCCAGCGATGTATCGGTCATCACGCGCGAAGAAATCGATCAGGCAGGTGATTCGACGTCGCTGGCGCAACTGCTGGCCCGTCAACCGGGAATCCAGTCTGTCGCCAACGGCAGTGCCGGCTCCAGTAACGGTGTGTTTATCCGCGGTGCCGCCACCCATCAATCGATCGTGCTGATTGATGGGTTACGTATTGGCTCGGCGACGCTTGGCAGTCCGAATCTGTCGCGCATTCCTCTGAACCAGATCGAGCGTATCGAGATCCTGCGCGGCCCGGCGTCGTCGCTGTACGGCGCCGACGCCATCGGCGGCGTAATCCAGATCTTTACCCGGCGAGGCGAAGGGGCAGCGCGTTTGAACGCCAGTACGGGTTACGGCACCTACAATACGAGTGATACCACTGTCGGCGTCTCCGGGGGTACGGATCTCGTTTCCTACAGCCTGCAGGCAGGCTACCTCAGCACCGACGGATTCAATTCGTTTACCAACAGGAATGGCTCCTCACCCTTCTTCAACCCCTTCAACCCGGATCGGGATGGCTATTACAACAAGAACCTCAGTGCCAACTTCGCCGTCACGCCGGCAAAAGGCCAGGAAATCGGCGTCAATCTGCTGGCCAGCCAGGGCAACAATAAGTATGACTCGAACGACTTCAGCGCGCTGGGCGCCGCGCAGAACTTCAACAGCGAGCAGACCGTAGCCGCCTACTCGATTTACATGCTCAACCAACTGAATGAGGTATGGACAAGTACCTTGCGCGTCGGTCGCAGTACGGACGATTCGACAGAGTACGTCGGCAGCACCAAAACGGACACCTTTCGCACCGATATCGATCTGGTGTCGTGGCAGAATGACATCAAGCTTCCGGTTGGCGAGGCTCTGCTGGCTGTCGAGTACACCAAGCAAAAGGTGTCAGGCACTACCGACTACACAAAAAGCGAGCGCACGATCAACTCGCTGCTTGCCGGCTGGAATGGTCACTTCGACCAGCACCGCCTGCAGTTTAATTTGCGCCGTGATGACAACTCGCAGTTCGGTGCGGAAACCACCGGTTCTGCTTCTTACGGTTATCAATTTACGCCGGAATGGCGCGCTCACATCGCCTATGGAACGGCGTTCCGTGCGCCGACGTTCAACGAGCTATATTTCCCATTCTTTGGCAATCCCGATCTGAAGCCGGAAAGCGCGAAGAATACCGAGGTGGGCATCAACTGGGAGCGTGGAAATCATCATTTTTCAACCGTTCTGTATAGTAATGATCTCACCGACCTGATCGATTTTCGACCCCAACCTCGACCGCCGTTCTTCGCCCCGGTCAACGTCAGCAAGGCCCTGTTGCGCGGCGCCACACTCACCTACGATGGGCGTTTCGCGGAGTGGGGACTGGGCGTCGCTGTTGACTTCCTGGACCCGCGTAATGAGGAAAAAGGACCCAACAACGGAAATCGTCTGGCACGCCGTGCCGACCAGCAAATGAGCAGCTACGTCACCCGGACCCTTGGCAATTGGGAGTTGCGTGGCGAGTGGAAGCTGGTTGGCGATCGTTATGACGACCCGGCCAATCTCGTGCGGATGGGTGGCTATGGTCTGGTCAACCTCTACGCGGATTACCGTGTGCAGCCTGACTGGGCACTGTTTGTCAGAGCCAACAACATCTTCAACAAGGATTACGAGACGGCGGATAACTTTGCAACGGCGGGGGCGAACGTCTTCGTCGGGGTTCGCTACGCTCCGAAGTAGGAGATCTGATGCCCACCCGTCGCCGTGCCCTGCTTATTCTCGCCGCCCTTGCCGGACTGGCGTTGATGAGCATTGCGCTGGCGCTGATGGTGGGCAGCGTCAACATTCCGTTCAACGAGATCCTTGCTTCATTGTTTAATAGCGAAAGCGGCCTATCGGGTGATGTAGTGCGCAGTCTGCGGCTACCGCGCGCACTCGCCGGCTTTGGGTGCGGTGGCCTGCTGGCGCTGGCCGGTGCCTTGCTCCAGGTATTACTGCGCAATCCGCTCGCTGACCCTTACGTACTGGGTATTTCCGGCGGTGCCGGGGTCGGTGCCTTGTTGGCCATTTTGTTTGGCTTCGGCCTGGTCGGCGTCAATGGCTCGGCCTTTGTCGGCGCTCTTGCTGCCATGCTCGTGGTTTTCGGGCTGGCGCACGGCGACGGTAGCTGGACGCAAACTCGCCTCCTGCTGACCGGTGTCATTGTCGCTGCCGGTTGTGGCGCCGCTGTCGCGCTGATGCTCTCCATCGCGCCGGATAACAAACTGCGCGGCATGCTGTTCTGGCTGATGGGTGACCTCTCGCAGAGCAATGACCCGCGCCTGGTGCTCGGTGTTCTCACCGCCGTTCTGCTGGTCTCCCTGCCTTTCTCGCGTGAGCTGAACCTGCTCACCCGCGGAGCGGATATGGCGCAAACGCTCGGCGTGCATGTCACTCGGTTGCGTCGTGGCGTATACTTTGTCGCCTCGCTGGCCACCGCGGCAGCGGTCACGCAAGCCGGCTCGATCGGTTTCATCGGCTTGATCGTTCCCCATCTGGTTCGTCTGGCGGTTGGCAACGACCAGCGTCTGCTGCTCCCCGCTTCGGTACTCGCCGGCGGTAGCCTGCTGGTGATCGCCGACACCCTGGCGCGCTCCATCGTTGCTCCGCAGCAACTCCCGGTCGGGGTACTCACCGCGCTGATCGGGGTGCCGGTATTTCTTTTCCTGCTGACTCGCGATGCGCAGACGAGACGCTGAAATGAGCAGCAAAGCCCCACTTCTCCAAGCACGCCAGCTCACCGTCAGCATTGGTGCCAAGACTTTTTGCCGCAACCTCGATCTGACGCTGCAAGCCGGGGAGCGTCTGGCCATTCTCGGTCGCAACGGTGCCGGCAAATCGACCCTGCTTTCGGTGCTCGCCGGACTGCGCGCCCCGCAGGCCGGTGGCGTGCGTATTAAGGGTGACAGTTACGCCACGCTCGGAGCGCGCAAGAGCGCGCTCATTCGTGGCTGGTTGCCGCAGGTACGCGGCGACGCTTTCGCTTCAACGGTTCTGGAAACGGCAATGGTCGGTCGTCATCCCCACCTCGACCGCTGGGGGTGGGAAACCGACAAGGACGCAAAAATTGTGCGTGAAGCCCTGGCGGCTGTCGATCTCGCCTCATTCGAACAGCGTGACATACAGACCCTCTCTGGCGGCGAACGTCAGCGACTGGCCATTGCTACGCTGCTCGCCCAGGCGCCGCAACTGTTTCTGCTTGATGAGCCGATTGCCCACCTTGACCTGAAGCACCAGATTGCCATGCTCGAACTGTTTGCCGGCGCCGCGCGCGATTGTGGCGCAGGCGTTGTCATGGTGCTGCACGAACCCGCTCTGGCCTGGCGTTTTTGCGACCGGGTAGTGTTGATCCATGGCGACGGTCACACTGAAACCGGGCCAGCCAGGGAAATGCTTAGCATTGAGCGGCTGTCCGCACTTTATCAATATCCGCTGCATGCCATCGAGTGCGATGGCCGGATAAGCTTCATCCCGCGCTAAGCAGCAAGGTACCGAGGACACAATGTTCTGCAGGAATTCAATGAGTGCGGTTTTCCTGGTGTGCCTTGGTGCCTTGGTGCCTTGCTGACTTGTGGTGAAGGGTCTTGTTTATGGGCTACCCGTAATCAGTGATTGATTTTAGCTTGTGCTATGCAAAATGTTTCCTTCGGAGTGAAAATCCTGAGTGTTGAATGGCTGCGCTGTCCTGCCTGGAGCCGACCGCTCGAATCTTCCTGAACCGTGGTAACAATGCCGCGGGGTTGGAACCAAAGATTTCTGTCAACACTGTACGTTCAAGCAACCAGGGTGAATTTGTTCTAAAGCTAACTTATTGAATTACCGTCATTCCGGGCTTGACCCGGAATCCAGTTCGTTTATCAAAACAGTTTTACTAACATC
>JAYSZS010000284.1:0-8944 GCA_043737935.1 Propionivibrio sp.
CCGTCATTTTCTCGACTACAAACTAAACATTCCACGAATGGCGTTCAATTTGTTGGCATCGCGCTTGATACGGCAGAGAACGTCATCCGTTTTTCAAAACAATATCCAACGACTTACCCGCTCCTTATCGCCGACTCGGAAGGAACAGAACTGACCCGGCAACTGGGTAATACTCTCCTGGCACTGCCTTACACCGTGGTTCTCGCTGCCAACAACGAGGTTCTACTCGCCCGACTGGGTCGTGTTTCCGAACAGGAACTCGATGTCCTGCTGCAAACCATCCGGTAAAAAGCAAGTACTGGACAAAATCCAGTGAGATGCGGCAGACTTGCAGGCATGAAGAAGCAAAAAGCCACATCGTCAGGCGATAAAAATCGCGCCATTCCACCCAAGCTGCTTGTCCTGCATGGACCGAACCTGAATCTGCTGGGTACGCGCGAGCCTGACCATTACGGACGGGCGACCCTGGCCGAGATCAATCTTGCACTTGCCCGCCGCGCCGCTGCCGCCGGTGTCGAACTTGAATCGTTCCAGAGCAATCACGAGGGCGCCCTCATCGAGCGCGTTCATGCCGCTCGCGAGCAGGGGGTAAGTTACATCATCATCAATCCTGCGGCTTTCACGCACACCAGCATTGCGCTGGGTGACGCCATGGCGGCCACTGGCATTCCCTTTGTCGAGGTTCACCTTTCCAATGTCTATGCCCGTGAACCTTTCCGCCATCATTCTTATTTTTCCAGGCTGGCGATTGGCGTCATTACAGGCCTCGGTAGCGAAGGTTACCTGCTCGCACTGGAATACCTGCTGAGCCAAATCACTTCAGATTGAGACAGCGGCAAACGGCCGGGCTCGTCTGCAGCCAATTCTCCCCATTGGCGTAAACGGATAATCAAGAAGGAGAAAATTCATGGATTTGCGCAAACGCAAAAAACCGATTGACCTGGTAGAGGAACAGGGGATTACCAAACTTGAAGTCAGCGAGGGCGAAGATACGATTCGCATCGCCAAGCACCCGTCGATCGCTCCCCAGAAAAACCTACATGATTCCGCAAGCCGCAACGATGACCGCTCCGACCGTCAGCGCGCCAGCCACAACGTTCGAGGAACAATCCAATCTGCCGGAAGGGGAGGTCATCAAGTCGCCCAGGGTCGATACCTTCTATCGCTCGGCCAGCCCGGGTTACTCGATGGCCGCCAAGGTGATCGCATACGGCGACAGAAACGATCAGGCCATTCGCCGCATGCGTATTGCCCTGTCGGAAATGATCATCGAGGGCATCAAGACGAACATCGTCTTGCATCAGGAACTGATGCAAGACGCCGGTTTCATCAAAGGCGAGAACAACATTCACTACCTTGAGAAGAAACTCGCCGCCAAAGGCGAGATGAAGAAGGACGACCGAGCTGGCTAACCATGTCCTGGCTTTCAATCACTATCGAAACCGACTGCCGACACGCTGAAGCACTGGCCGACGCCCTGCTTGCGGGCGGCGCCCTTTCGGCCAGCATCGAAGATGCCGATGCGGGCACAGCGAACGAGACGCCACAGTTCGGCGAGCCCGGTTCGCTCACCACGCCAGGTTGGGAACGCTCGCGGGTCATCGCCCTGCTGGATTCGGGGACTGACGCCAACGCGCTGCTCGCGCTCTGCGCACCGAATGCCGGATTTGCGGCAATCCCTGTTTTTACCCAGGAGGACGTTGCCGAACAGAACTGGGTGCAACTCACCCAATCGCAATTCGACCCGATTCGCGTTTCCGGGCGCTTGTGGATTGTACCCTCATGGCATCAGGCTCCCGACCCCGAGGCGATTATCCTGGTGCTCGACCCGGGAATGGCTTTCGGCACCGGCTCGCATCCAACCACCCGTCTTTGCCTGGAGTGGCTGGAACGTTCGGTGACCCCCGGCCTCTCCATTCTTGATTACGGCTGCGGTTCAGGTATTCTGGCCATCGCCGCAGCCAAACTCGGCGCCGGAAACGTTCTCGGGGTCGATATCGATTTACAGGCCGTCGCTACAGCGACAAGTAACGCCGAACGTAACGATGTTAGCGCTTGCTTCGCCGATTCAGCACAGGAAATCAAGGGGCAGTTTGATATGGTGGTCGCCAACATCCTCTCCAATCCGCTTCGGGCGCTGGCACCGGCGATCTGCTCGCACGTACGTCCCGGAGGAAAACTGGCGCTCTCCGGCATCCTCGCCGAACAAAGCGAAGAACTTCTCGCCACCTATGCGCCGTATCTGGCGCTCAGCGTCGCCGACACGCGCGACGGCTGGGTCTGTCTTACAGGAATCAAGGCCAGTCGATGAAAACGCGCTGCCCCGACTGCCAGACCACTTTCCGGGTCACTCCGGAACAGTTGAAGGCGCGCGCCGGAAGAGTTCGCTGCGGTCAATGCCAAAGCGTCTTCAATGCGCTTGACAGTCTGCTTGACGAAACCGGGAACGCCACTTTACCCGTCCCACGAGTTACGTCGCGAAGCGTGTTGCCAGAGACTTCTGCCCTTGCGGAAAACCGGCCCTCAGTCACCTCGGCAAGCCCGCAGACTGAAAGTGGCTATGCCGCCAAGACCCTGCCTGAAGGATCAGTCACGGCAGACGATATCGGGCTGGCCATGGCGATCACCCCTGCCGAAATACCCGTCGAAGATTCGCCGCCACTCAGTGAACAAGCCGCACATGAACTGGGCAAGGCAAGCGGGCTGATTGTGCCGCGCGATACGAGTGAAATCCCAGGCTACAGCAAGTGGGCCGAAGGGGTCATGACCGGGCCGGTTGCGCTGCCGATCGACAAGGCCGCACGCTGGGCCTTCGTCCTCGCCGCCCTGTTGCTTGCGCTGGCGCTTGCCGGACAAGTGGTTTTCCGTTTCCGCAGCGAAATCGCCATCACCACGCCCAGTCTGCGTCCGCTACTTGAGCGACTCTCCCAGGTGCTCGACGCTGAAGTGCCTTTACCACGCCACGTTGAACTGGTCAGCATAGAAACGTCGGATCTGCAGAACGACCCGGCGCGCGGCAACCTGCTCATTCTGAATGCCACGCTGCGCAACCGGGCAAACTACGCGCAGGCCTTTCCTTCGCTCGAACTGTCCCTGACCGATACGCAGGATGTTGCCATTGCGCGCCGCGTGTTGCCGCCCGAAGAGTATCTTTCACCGAGCGTAGCGGCCGATCAACCTTTTGCAGCCAATACCGATGTTGCTGTTCGCCTATGGATAGAAGCCAGCGACATCGGTGCTTCCGGCTATCGTCTCTACGTTTTCTACCCCTGAACTGAATCCCTCCCGTTGTAGACTCACGTCAGCTACCACGGTAAATTTGTTCCGTCATTCCGGGCTTGACCCGGAATCCAGTTCGTTTATCACACTGTTCTTTTAACATCTTGATCAGATAAACGAATCTGGATTCCGGCTTTTGCCCCGAAGGAAACACGCTTGGGATGCGCCGGAATGACTAGGGAATATTAGAACAAATTTAACCTTAGTCAGCTACGCAACGCCCTAAGGCGCCGCAAACCGGGTGTTATAATTTTTACCTCCCACTTTTTCAATTCCCCCCAAACCCCTATGTCAACTCTCATCTGCGGCTCCATCGCCTACGACAACATCATGGTTTTCCAGGACCGTTTCAAGAATCACATTCTCCCGGAGCAGATTCACATTCTGAATGTGGCCTTTCTGGTACCCGAGATGCGCCGCGAGTTCGGCGGTTGCGCGGGGAACATCGCCTACAACCTGAAACTGCTGGGGGGTGACCCGCTGATCATGGCCACCGTTGGCGATGACGCCGACCCCTACCTGGTTCGCCTGGACGACCTGGGTCTTTCGCGCACTCATGTGCGCCGCATCGCCGGCAGCTTCACCGCGCAGGCTTTCATCACCACGGATCTTGACGATAACCAGATCACAGCTTTTCACCCCGGCGCGATGAGTTTTTCTCACCTTAATCGGGTTGCCGATGCCAAGAGCGCCACGCTGGGCATCGTCGCTCCCGACGGACGCGACGGAATGCTCCAACACGCCCATGACCTGGCCGCTGCCGGCATCCCCTTCATCTTCGACCCAGGCCAGGGACTGCCCATGTTTTCGGGCGATGACCTGATGCAGTTCATGAAGCTTGCCGAGTACGCCTGTTTCAACGACTACGAAGCAAAGCTGTTGTGCGACCGCACCGGCCACTCGCTTGAAATACTGGCCAACGAGGTCAAGGCGCTGATCGTTACGCGCGGCGGTGAAGGCTCGCATATTTACACCAGTGGTCAACGCCATGAGATTCCCTGCGTTAAGCCGGATCAGGTGGTCGACCCCACCGGATGCGGCGATGCCTACCGTTCTGGTCTGCTTTACGGGATTGCCAACGGCTGGGACTGGCAGAAGACCGGGCGACTGGCGGCAGTGATGGGCGCCATCAAGATTGCCCATCGCGGGGGGCAAAACCACCAAGCGAGCCGTGATGAGATTGCCGACCGTTATACCCAAGCCTTCAGTAAGGCGCCCTGGTAGGAGGAAAACAATGAAAGCTCTGAAACTGGTTGCCGCCGTTTTGATTTTTCTGGTTCTGGCCGGCTGCGCGAGCAGCAAGTCAGGTGACATCTACACGCGCGATCAGGCAAGGCGCGAAATGCTGGTGCGAACCGGCGTCGTCGAGAGCGTACGTGAAGTGACCATGGAAGGCACCAACTCGGGCGCCGGAACCTTTGCCGGCGCAGCCGTTGGCGGTGTGGCCGGCAGCACGGTTGGCGGCGGCAAGGGGCAGATCGTCGGGGCGATCATTGGCGCGTTGCTTGGCGGTATGGCGGGATCGGCGATTGAAGAAAACGCCACAAAAAAGAACGCGCTGGAAATCACCGTAAATCTCGACGGTGGCAACCTGGTCGCGGTGGTTCAGGAAATGGGCGAGATTTTTTATCCGGGTGAGCGGGTTCGTGTCCTGAGCGGGAACGGTTCGACGCGAGTCACCCATTAACCGATGAATAGATGACCCAACCCCGCCCGACGCCTTATCCGATCCGTATTTTTCGCTGCCTGAGACTGGCGCTGCACTTTATCTGGATTGCCATCGGCACGGCAATCTTCTACCCCGTGGTCGGCGCACAACAAAGGGCACGTTTTAAACAGCGCTGGTCGCACCAGATACTCAGGATTCTTTCCGTTCGCCTCGAGACGCAGCCGACCGATGCCCCCCTGGGTTGCCTGATTGTTTCCAATCATGTCTCCTGGCTCGACATCTTCGCCATTCATGCATTGCGACCGGCCGCCTTCATCTCCAAGGCCGAGGTACGCCAGTGGCCTTTCTTTGGCTGGCTGGGCGAAAAAAACGATACCGTTTTCCTGCGCCGGGGCAGCCGCGGTCACGCCAAAGTAGTCAATGCAGAAATCGATGCCCTGCTTAACGCCGGAATGGATGTCGCCATTTTTCCTGAGGGAACGACAAGCGACGGAACGCATCTGCTCGGTTTTCACGCCGCCTTGTTACAGCCGGCGATCGAGACCGGTCGACCCATTCTGCCGCTCGCGCTGTCCTATCACGATGCTCAGGGCAACCTCAGTCTGGCGCCATCGTTTGCCGGCGAAACCACGATAGGGCAATGTTTTTCCGCCATTCTCGCCAGCCGCTCGCTGACCGTGCGCCTGATTCCGGAACCGGTAATTGATACCGTCGGGAAAACCCGGCGTGAACTATCTCAGGCAGCGCGCACCGCCATCGCTATCCGGCTGGGATTTCCTCTTTCGAGCAATCCACCTGAAAGATCGCCCGGTCCTCCAGCCGGATAGCCGTCAGCGAACCGCCCCACAGGCAACCGGAATCGATCGCCAGCAGATTAGGCATGACCTTTAGCCCCAATGCAGACCAGTGGCCGGTAATCAGGACGCTGTCCGCACTGCGCCGACCCGGCACCTCGAACCAGGGCATGTAACCTTCCGGTGCTTTGCTCACCTCGCCCTTGACCCGGAAGTCCATCACGCCCTGTGGCGAACAGAAGCGCATGCGCGTCATGGCATTGACGATCACGCGCAGACGCGGCCAGCCTTCGAGATCGTTCCACCATGATGCGGGTTCGCTACCCCACATATTGGCCATGAACTTGCGCCATTTATCTCCGGCCAGCGCGGTCTCGACCTCCAGGGCCAACGAACGCGCCTTGCGCACCGTCCATTGCGGCAACAATCCGGCATGCACCATGCAATATTGGCCTTCGACATGGCACAAGGGCCGATGCCGAAGCCAGTCGAGAAGTTCGTCGCGATCCGGCGCCGCGAGAATCTCGTCGAAAGTGTCGCCCTTGCCCTGCTTGCCAAATCCTTCTGCGCGCATCAACAGCGAAAGATCATGGTTGCCCAGAACGGTTATCGCTGCTGCACCCAGATTACGCACGAAACGCAAGGTCTCCAGCGAGCGCGGTCCGCGATTGACCAGGTCGCCCACCAGCCAGAGTCGATCACACGCCGCATCGAACGCGCAGCGCTCAAGCAATCGTGCAAAGGAATCAAAACAGCCCTGAATGTCACCGATTGCGTAGGTTGCCAAACATCTCTCCAGATCCTCCGTTAGCACATTGCAGGACGGGCTTCAACCCGAAAAACCTCATTCAGCACGGTAAATTTGGTCTAGAAACCCGTCGTCATTCCGGCGCAAGCCGGAATCCAGATTTGTACATCTGATCAAGTTGTTAGTTAAACTGTTTTGATATATGAACTGGATTCCGGGTCAAGCCCGGAATGACGGTAATTCAATGAGTTAGCGTCAGAACAAATTTACCCTGCCTCATTCAGGCGTGTCTTGCTGAAGTTCCTGCGCATGATCGTAATAGTGCACATCTTGAATCGGCAGAGCTATGAACACATCATTCCCAGCAACTTGGCGGCCTTGTTCAACCGCGTATCGAAGCAAGCAAAGTATATGGGAGACTGCGAAATGCGACCTGCCTCAAAAGCGGCTGCGAGCTGGATGCTGTCATAGCCACGCAATGCAAACATATCGGCATATTCACCCGCTTGCTCGGCCAGTGGCTGGTCGATTTCCAGCACCACGAAGTGCGACCAATCAGTGGCCAGGGCCAACTTGGCCTGATCGATAACCGAAACATCTTCTGGCACTTCACGCGCCCACCTGGACAACGCAGCGTGTGTCTCTGCCCACGCAATACGGCACACGGCAACAGCCTCGGCTTCTTGTACCCGCGCTTTCAGCTCATCGCTCCCCACTTCAAAAATATAGTGCTTTATTAACGCTGATGTATCGCAGAACAAAATCATCCACGATCTTCCCGTACCAGTGCAGAAACCAGTTTGCCGCGCTCCTGCAACCTGAACGCGGCACCGACTGGCTTCCCACCTTGCCAGGTTGCGATACCCGCAGCCAATAGGCATGACACGCCTACACTATCGGATGACGGCACACCAACAATCCGGGCCACCACCTTGCGATGCGAGGTTAACTCAATTGCCTGTCCAGATTGTGCTTGACTAACATAACGGGACAAATGTGACTTGAATTCATGCATGGAAACCTGCATTTCAGGTCCTTATGTTTGTTAAACTAGTGTAATTTTGGACTTTATATGCAATGTGGGATCAAGGTCAAGCTGAAGACAATCAGATCATCGGTTTGTCGTGAATCGGTAGCAACTGCTTGGAGATCGACCGGGTGGCCGGGTGTAGCCGGGTACCGGCGCCGCCGGCGAGAATTAGTCCCTTTGCGGGTAGTAATGCTGGATATTTCCGGATTGTATTGTTAGCGTATTCGACCACCTTGGGCACGACCTCAAGGAGAACCGGGGCCATGGCCGCTACGGCGGAAAAGATTTCGAGCATTTTATCCGTTGAGTATTCATGGGCGATAAGGTTTCTCAGCTCACGAATATTGATTAATTCCGCCGCGTTTGCCCAACCCCGTTTTTCTGCGCGGTCGATTCTGTCGAGGATGGAACCACCACCCGTCAACTCGATTTCATCGACCAGGCGGAAAACGCGCTGGATGAGCAAGTCAGACAGTCGAGCAAAGCGGCTGGGGAGCGATTCCAGGCGCTCGAGTTGTTCTGGCGGCATTGCCTCCTGGCCGATGAGGTTGCGGCATCGCTCTATGGAGTATTGAAGATGCCCGGCGGCAAATTGCAGGCCGGCAAGCTCTTCCTGCAGCAGTTCAATTTTCACTTGTGTCATAGGCGCACCCCCTCTTGCATGACCATTCTGGAAAAGGGCCTCGAATCATCCTGATAGACAACAATGTCGATTTTGCACTCGCCCAGTTTCTGGTGAAGCTGCGCAAGGATACCGAGCTTCACCATGAGTGTGATTTTTTTTGAAAGGACCAGCAGGTCGATGTCCCCGCCCTTGGCTTAATCGTTAACACGTGAGCCAAACAGGTAGATCGAAGCCTCGGAATCGGCTTCGCGAATCGCTGTGCGGATCGCCGATTGTTCATTCTCGGCTAATCTTATGCGTTTCTCCGAGCGCAGTGGGTCTCTTTGCGAGTTCTCATGGTGCCCAAAATGTCTGCTGAAGGTTAGGGTCAAGGCCGACTTGCCCGTGCGACAGTTCTCGATAGCTAACCGTGTTCAGTCAAATCGCTCACCGAGCGACGTTCCCGCGCTTGTCGCCACGCTCCAGAGACAAACACCCACATCACCCCCACCAGCAAACCGCCGATCAGGCCGAGGGCGAGGAGCTGGGTTTTCTTGGGGGAAACCGGCTTGTCGGTTACGAATACGTCTTCCAAGACCATGGCCGGCTGAGTGTACGGCACACCCAACGCCGTTTCGAGCGCGTTGATTGACTGTCGCTGCCTGAAAACCTCCGACTCCTTCTGAACGCGAAGTTCAGTCATCAGCGAAAGTTGCGTGAAGCGTTCATCCTTGACCTTGGCGTTCACCACAAGTTTATTGATGGCTTTAAGGTCACGTTCCGCGCCTGCTAACCGTTCCCTGGCTATCGTCAAGTCTTG
>JAYSZS010000285.1:0-8929 GCA_043737935.1 Propionivibrio sp.
ATGGCGATAAGGGCCTGGCCAGGATTCGCGTCGCGGATGCGGCGTATTGTCTCCCAGCCGTCGATACCGGGCATGGCCAGATCCATGAATACCAGGTGCGGGTTGAAGCAGGGAAAAACTTGCAGGCACTCTTCGCCGCTGGCCGCCTGTTCAACCTCGAATCCCAGGGGGTCGAGGACGCTCTGCAACATGTCGCGATCAACCTTTTCGTTATCCACCACCAGGATGCGGCGGCGGATGCCGATGTAACCGATACGACTGACCCGTGGCCGCTCGCGTGTGGCCAGCGCCGAGTGCACCTGGGGCAGGAACAGGCGGATGCGGAATCGGCTACCCGTACCCGAGGCGCTGCTGACACTCATTTCCCCGCCCATCAGGTCGGTCAGCATGCGCGCGATGGTCAGGCCGACGCCGCTTCCTCCCGCCTGTGCGCTGCTGCCACGGACGAAGGGTTCGAAGATGAGCTCAAGGTCTTCCGGCGGAATGCCCGGGCCGCTGTCGTCTATGTCAAAGACGGCCATGTCGCGCAGGAACTCGACGCGGAAGCCGACCTTGCCGCGCACTGTGAATTTGACCGCGTTGCCGAGAACGTTGATCAGGATCTGCCCCAGTCGCCGCTCATCGGCGCGTACCACGGCCGGCAGTTGACCCACCGGCTGGTAGTCGAAACCCAGACCCTTGTTACGCGTCTGCAGCTCGAACATGCCGACGATCTGTTGCAAGAACTCGGGGAAATCGAGTGCCTTGACCTCCAGTGTCAGTTTGCCGCCCTCGATGCGGGCAATATCGAGCGTGCCTTCGATCACCGACAGCAGATGGTCGCCGCTCTTGCGGATGACGCTTATCGCTTGCCGGCGGCTGGTCGGGATGGATTCGTCGCCATCGAGGATCTGCGCGTAGCCGAGAATGCTGTTGAGTGGCGTGCGCAGTTCATGGCTGATGGCGGTGATGTAGCGGCTTTTGGCCTGGTTGGCCTGATCGGCGACCTGTTTGGATTTTTGCAACTGATCGTCGGTACGCCGGTGCGAGTCGATCTCCTGCATCAGCAGGTGGGTTTGCCGGTTCGATTCCTCCTGCGCGACCTGCCGGCTTTTGTGTGTCAGCACCATCCACCAGGCGCCGATACCGGACAGCAGCAGCAGCGCCGAGAAAGTGTTGATGAAAGTCTGTTGCAGGTGCGGAATCAGGCTGGCCTGATCGGCGTTCAGAGTTAGCACTTCGTGGGTGTAAAGCAGGCCGAGCAGTCCTGCCAGCAGGGGGACGATCCCGGTCATCAACAGCAGGTAATGACCCAGCCCGGTCTCCAGATAAGGCAGCGCCGCTGCGGGCAGCATGCGGCGCAGCATGCCGTTCCATTGGGCTGCGAGATTGGCGCCCGGCTTGCACAGATCGTCGCAGCGTGCATCGAGTGAGCAACACAGCGAGCAGATGGTGTCGCCGTAGGCCGGGCAGTGGGCCATGTCCTCGCTCTCGTATTCGTGCTCGCAAATGCAGCAACGCCGCATGCCGAGTATCGCTGCGCTGTCGCTGTTGACCAGGTAATAGCGACCACCGGTGATCCAGGCGATCAGGGGTGTGGCGACAAAGGCGGCAAGCAGGGCTATGAAGGAAGCATAAGGCTGCACGCTCGCGCCGAGCAATCCGCTGAAGGCGGCAATCGAGAGCAGCGAGGCCAGGCCCATGGCGCCGATGCCGACCGGATTGATGTCATACAGACGACTGCGTTTGAACTCGATACCTGGCGGCGAGAGACCCAGCGGCTTGTTGATGACGAGGTCGGCGACGACGGCCGCCATCCACGAAATGGCGATATTCGAATAGAGGCCGAGAATCTGTCCGAGCGCCTGGAAGACATCCAGTTCCATGAGCAGCAACGCGATCAGAATGTTGAAGACGACCCACACCACCCGTCCGGGATGGCTGTGTGTCAGCCGTGCAAAAAAATTCGACCAGGCCAGCGATCCGGCATAGGCATTGGTGACGTTGATCTTGATCTGCGAGATAACGACGAAGAGGACGGTGACGCCTATCGCCAGCGAGGTATTGCTGAAGACATGGGAAAAGCCGATCAGGTACATCTGGTTGGGGTCGACCGCCTTTTCGACAGGTATGGCGTTGCGCAAGGCGAGATAGGCGAGCAGGGCGCCGCCGAGCATTTTGGCCACGCCCGGGATGACCCAGCCGGGGCCGCCAAGCAGCAAGCCCAGCCACCAGCGGCGATGGTTTTTTGCCGTGCGTTCGGGCATGAAGCGAAGGTAGTCGGCCTGTTCGCCCATTTGCGTGACCAGGGCAATGCCGACGGTGAGTGACGCTCCGAAAAGCGGTAAGGAAAATTCGCCGCCCAGACCCTTTTCTCCGGGGTATTTCAGCAGTCCGCCGAGGACTTCGGGCTCCTGAACGAGCAGGAAAGCATAGGGCAGAACCAGCAAAAAAAGCCACAGCGGCTGCGTCCAGGCCTGCAGGCGGCTGATCACGGTGACGCCGTGGGTTACCAATGGAATAATCACCAAGGCGCAGATCAGGTAACCCCAGCTGGGAGGAATTTGAAAGGCCAGCTCGAGCGCATAGGCCATGATCGCTGCTTCAAGCGCGAAGAAGATGAAGGTGAAGGAGGCATAGATCAGCGAAGTGACAGTCGAGCCGATGTAGCCGAAGCCGGCCCCGCGCGTCAACAGGTCCATGTCCAGTCCGTAACGGGCTGCGGCGTGGCTGATTGGGAGCCCGATCAGGAAGATGATCAACCCGGTCGCCAGGATGGCCCAGAAGGCGTTGATGAAGCCGGCATTGACCAGCATGGTCGCGCCGACGGCTTCCAGTACGAGAAAAGAGGACGCGCCAAAAGCGGTATTGGCGATACGCATTTCCGACCATTTGCGAAAACTGCGCGGCGTGAAACGCAAGGCGTAGTCTTCGAGTGTTTCGTTGGCCACCCAGGTGTTGTAGTCGCGCCGGATTTTGACGACGCGCTGCAGCGGTTCAGCGGGGGTTTCGAAAGCGGGCGGACTGTTCATGGCGGACGGACTCACGGAGAGCCCCGATTGTAACCTCCGGATGCCGTGCTGGTAGTGCAGTTCAGTTCATCGGCAAAGCGGCTGCACCTGATATCAGATCAACTGCCGCAAAGGAGAAAAGCTCAGGCCAAGGCAAGCGTCATCTGCCCTTCGCCTTTCTTCGCGAAACATTTCTTCGCTGGCGTTTTTGCGCTGAAATTTTTCATCACAGAGCGTTTTGTCAATTCGGTTGAGACGGGTCGATCCGTCTGACCAGTTAGCCCATCTGCGCAATCAGCTTCAACTGCCCCGGCAAACAGGTCTGTTTCAGATCGTAGCTGTCTACTGTCTACAATGGTTTGCCGAGCGCGCTCTCGCAAGGGAGCGAAGTGTGCAGGATTGGTCAATGCCGCAACGACACGTTCAGCGATTTCCTCCGGCCTGAAGAAATCGACCAGCACCCCATTCTCCTAATCGCGTTACGATACAGCAACGAGTTCGGATAGTTCCCATGCCGATGTATTTCGCATTGGAGCGGGGTTGGAGGAGAAATATCACAAGTCAAGGGCGAGAGCGATCTTGTTCGAGCTGGGAAAAAGGGCTACATCTCCAAGTCAACGCCGATCGCAGTATTGAAGAATAGACATCCGTCACACATCTCCTAAGGTTACGCAGCGAAAAAAGTGTACCCATGCGTGTACCTTTTGAAAATATCGAATAACAGAGATCAAATAGTAGCGGACCTTTGCGCCTTCTGCTCCTGATTCAGATCCAATTTAGAGTAACTTTTCAGCCCGTCGCACCGATCAATGCAAGGATTCGACGTCTTTTGGAGACGGGTATCTTTGTGACATCAAACCGGTGCGTGAAGGCGTCAGTGAGCTGCGCATCGATTACAGCCCCGGATGCCGGGTTTAGCTCGGTGCTGGTTGTGCTACTGGCTGGAGACGGCAAAAGCACGCAAGATGCGAATATCAAAAGGGCCAGCGCTGTCGGTAAGCAGAAATCCTTAATTCTCCGTTCTCGAGGTCATTAAGGCATTGAAGATCACGTTGCACGCAGGCACCCGTCGGCAAGGTCAAGACACACAATGGGGCTCGAAAGAAGTCGTCGGGGGAACTCGCAGCCGCCTGATATCTGGTTTTGCGGGGCGAGGGTTTCGGATAGAATCAACCAAATCATATCGGATCAGGCAAGCTCATGATAAGCGCGTACTCCCGAAAAATGTCGAATAACAAGGAATCACTCGTGGCGTGCCTTGCTGCCTGCCACTACTGATTCGATCCAGATGTCAAGACACCCTGGCGATGCTCGCCGGCTCTGGCTGGTGTTTTTTGCTGTGGCCGCCTGCCTGATTGTCGAGACCTTGCTCCGCGGTGGCGCACTTAATACGGTCGATCAGCGCCTGCAGGATTTCTGGTTTCAGTGGCAGGGCAAACGGGCCGAGGCTCGACATGTCGCCATCGTCGCACTCGACGAGGATACGCTGGCGGCGTATCCAGACGATCCGATGGTGTTCTGGACGGATCGGCTGGCCCTTGCCGTTGCCCGTTTGCGCGAGGCGGGCGTCACGGCGGTCGGACTCGACATGCTGCTCAGCATCAGTCCCGAGCGCTGGCTTGGCAAACTGGGTGGCGATCTGCAACAGGCGGCGCGGGATTATGACCGCCCTTTTCGTGAGCAGATCAATAGCGGGCAACTGGTGCTGGCGTCGACCCGTTCCGGTTCGGGCGGGCGAGAAACGGATTATTTGCTACCGAGTCCGGATTATCTGTTGGCGCTCCCTGATTTTGATATCCCCGGCCATGTGGCGCTGGCCGATCTGCTCGATGAAGGGGACGGGGTCATTCGCCGCTATCTGGTGACTCCCGTTGCGCAGACCGAGCGCGCGTCGCTGGAAGGCAGCGTTCCGGTTCTCGGGCTACCCTCGTTGCTCGCCGTGCGCGCCGCCAGGCTGAATCCGCAGGCGGTTAACTGGATGCTTGCCGGACGCCAGGTTGCTCGTGATCAGCCTCCCGAGCCGATTCCCTACATCGGGCCTCCAGGTTCCTTCCCGCGTGTTTCACTCAAGCAGCTTCTGGCCCCCGACGCAATGGACGACCCGGCTGTCGCCGCGCTGCGGGGCAAGGCCGTACTTATCGGAGCGACAGCCGCCGGTCTGAATGATGAGCATTTCACGCCTTATGCAACACGGCTCTTTTCCGGACGCGGCATCCTGATGAGCGGCGTCGAGTTGCACGCCAACGTGCTAGAGTCGCTGCTTTCCGGTGAGCGCATGCAGCCGTTAAACGACGCACTGCGCATCGTTTCATTGCTCATCCTGGCTGGACTGTCGGTGGCCGCTTTCGTGGCTCTGCCCGTGTGGGCGGGTGCCCTGCTCTGGCTGGTAAGCGCGCTGCTGTTGGCGTTTTCCGGTTTCCTGGCTTTCCGCGTCGGCGTATTGGTTCCGGTTTCGGTGTATGCGATAGCAACCGGGCTTTGCTTGCTCAGTGTACTGGGCTGGCGTTTGACCGGTGAGGAGCGCGAGCGCTCCCGCGTGCGCCAGATGTTCGGTCGCTACGTTTCAGACCAGGTGGTCGAAGCCTTGCTGAAATCGGGCAATCGCCCGGAACTTGGCGGTCAGTCGCAGGCGATGACGGTGCTTTTCTCCGATATACGCAACTTCACGACGATCAGCGAGCGGCTGAACGCCAAGGAAGTCGTCGAGATGCTGAACACCTATTTTGAGCGTGCCTGCGCGCCACTGCTGGCACAGGGAGGCAGTATCGACAAGTTTATCGGTGACGCCATTATGGTCGAGTTTGGTTCGCCCCTGCCCTTGGCCGACCATGCCCTCCGCGGGGTGCGTGCGGCGATTGCGCTGCGCACGGTGGCCGAGGAGTTTTCAGTGTGGATGGCGCATCGCTTTTCTGATCGCAATCTGCCAGAATTCGCGGTTGGCATTGGCCTGCACAGCGGCGAGGCGGTTATCGGCAATATTGGCTCGCCGACACGCATGGAGTTTACGGCGATCGGTGATACCGTCAATCTGGCCTCCCGACTGGAAGGGATGACAAAGGAGATCGGCTGCGTTATCTTGGCCAGCGAATCGACGATTGTTGAGGCCGGTGTAAGCGTCGTTTGCGGGCGTAGCGAGGTGGTCAAGGTAAAAGGTCGCGAAGCAGCCGTTCGCGTTTTTGAAGTGTTGAAACTAAAAGCAGGAGGCTTGGAAAATGATTAAAACAGGGTGGTTAAGCGGAGCAATACTAGCCCTTGTTTCCTTAGGCGCACTGGCGGCTGAAGTTGGCCTGATCACTGCGGTTTCAGGAAACGTCAAGTTGCAGGTAGAGAAAGCCGTTTCCAGCGAACTCAAGCCCTTCGTCAAGGTGAGAGATCGTGACCTATTGATGATGGAAGGCAATTCCCGGCTGCAAGTGGTTTATTTTGAAGGGGGACGCCAGGAAACCTGGCAAGGCCCGGTAGTGCTAGAGATCGGCAACGGATCGAGCAAAACGCTAAAAGGCAGCCTGCAGCCCGAGATAAAGACGCTCCCTGCAATTCTCGTCAAACAGTTGTCCAAAACTCCGTCGCCCGACGGCAACGTCAAGTCCGGCATGATCCGTATGCGCTCGATCCCTCCGTATGAGAAACTGGAGATGGTCGAAAAGAATTATGAGGAAATGCGTAAGCAGGCCGATGCCAAGGACCGGAATCCGGAGTTGTATCTGCTGGCAAGCTATCTGGAACTGCGCGAGTTCGACAAGCTGGAAAACGTACTCAGGCAACTCAACGAAAAAGGATCGGGAGACCAGGATCTGGCCGCGTTGAACATGATTTACTCGCGCGCCGTCAGGGAGGCGAAGAGCACAGGAAAATAAAGTGCGCGGGGAACGACCATCCCCAACCACCATCAATTGAAGATAATGACTTCCTCGCGAGGTGATTCGACGAGCGGGCGCTTGTTATTGTCTTCACCATTTTCCGCTCCGCCGTAAACTCCGCTTAACTGTTCTTCGAGTTGCCGGGCAACGTCTTCGCCAAGACTTCTGGATACTTCGGAGACCACTTTGCCCCGATTCAAAACGACACGCCCACCTTGACTGGTCAGCAACTTGACATCCTGTCCCTCTCCCATAGCGCTGAATGAAGACTTGATCGTGAAGTTTTTGGTACTGATCAAACTGAATTCACCCACCAGTTCAAGACTCAGGGTATGCGAAACCGTATCTGTACTCTTGATGGGGTTGGCTTCCTGACGGAATTCGATGCTATTGATCGTTCCGAACAGCACGTAGTCAGCACCGGGGTACATTTCCTTCTTGATGCGAGCAATGATGTCATACAGTTTTTCGTTATTCCTGGCATCAGTAAATGGTTTGCCCTGAATCAATTGGAAACGACCAGTTTTCAGTATCCCGCCCTTGATGTCGGCCGTGAATTTACGCATTTCACCGCGATCAATGTAACTGTAGGTTCCTTCAGCGGAGTAATAGTTACTCTCCGACCTGGAATTCACCGAGCCGCTGCTGCGACGCGAATAGCCATAGTCCGATTCTCGCTCGCTTTCCCGACCAGAGGCACGTAGCGAGGATTTTTCCGAGGCCGAAACGACACGAAAATACTCGCTGACGCGCTCCTCGTAAGCCAGATCAGTCACGGCCACCTTGGGGGGCGCAGCTGACGCAGCAAAACTGACCGTTGCGAACAAGGCCAGACCCGACCGTAAGAACCACTTGGCATTCATCTCAAGTTCTCCAGGTTGCCGCGACGGATGTCAGAATCAACGCTTGGCCGATTTGCGAATTTCTTTCTCGTCGGACCATTCGACAATGCCGGTCTCGATCTCGATCAGGCGCAGGTTCATTTTGTAATACACGTCCTTCAGGTCGCTGGTCTTTTTGACGATGGAAGAAATGCTGCCATCCAGGCGGTACTTGGCCCCCTGCATTTTGCCCATTTTAACGGTCTTGGATTTGCTGTAGAGGCCGGACTGATTCTGGCGGATCAGTTCATCCGTCTGATTCTGCATATCTTCGCCTTCGATCACGTACTTCACACCATTCTTTTGCAGTTGCGTCAGAACCGTGTCGGTAATCAGTCGGGTGTCGAAGTACTCGCTGGTCTTGTTCTTGACCGGAGAAGCCATCAGCAACTGGCGTTTTTTGATCAGCGTCTGGATTTCGGGGGTTTGAATCAGGCCCTGGGTCATCTTCTCGGAAATCATCTGGATATCGGTCGATCCGAGATCGGTGGTCACCGTTTCAACCGCTTTGGCATCTCCGTAACTGACCCCGCTCGTTCCGGTGGTGGGTGAATTAGACTGGCAACCAGCGAGGGCAAGCATCAGAATACCGGCAAGCAGAGGCGTACGGTGATCACGACAAAGTTTTGAGCCCATCGAATTTCTCCTGAATAAAGTGTTGTTCGACAACATGCCGTCACCCTACAGTGACGAAAAGGTGTCAGTTGGGGTTTTGTACAACCAGTCTAAAACTTGTTGCCTTGAAAGACGGTGAGGAGACACTGATCGTTTGTTTATTGTTGCCATAGACAATCAGCGGCTTCCATGGCTCGTCATCCCAAACGGCGATACCCTGCTGATCCATCCATTCAAAACGGTAATACATTTGCCGGTTGGTTGCCGAGGCGTTTTTCAGCTCGGCCTGAACGCGTAACAGACGGTCCTGGCTTGTCGCACGAAGATCGCTGATGCCGACATCGGCTGATCCGTCCTGGGTCAGCGTGGCGTAGCCATGGCCGGCTGGCACACTGACCGGATTGGCGCCTGAGGCGACCATGGGGGCCAGCGCAAGCAAGCAAACTGCCAAAGAGAGGGGTTTAGGCGCGCTGAACAGGACTTGTATGATGAATCCTCCGATGAAAACGCTGGCTAATTGCTGGTGCTAACCGGACTCTGCAGTATGAGCCGGAAATCCGTTGCTTTAAATGTCGGCGATGAT
>JAYSZS010000286.1:0-3896 GCA_043737935.1 Propionivibrio sp.
ACGCGATTTGCCGGAATCGCTGTTGTCATTGGAGCCATTCTCATTGGCTCGACCTACGCGGCGGTCAATTCAACCAGCACCAGCGTCACCACCCACATCAAGCCGGGGGGCGGCTCGGACTACGCCAGAGAAATGAAGCTCGCCAGTGAGGCAAAACTAGCCGCAGAGGCGTTCATCGCCAGTGGCCTCGACGCCAGCCGGCTGCACCATATCGACACACCGATGACGCTCCAGTTGTACCTTGGGACCTTCCGGCCATTCCTGAAGTGGGCACAACTCGAGCAAATTCTTGCCACAGCGAGTACCCCGGTCGACGTCGCACTCGGCAAAACCGGCATCGAAGAATTGGGTCTTGCCGAGCGCTTTCCAGGCACCAGAAGGGTTTTCCGCTGGCCAGCCGACAAATCGCTCCCGGCTGTTTTTCAGGTTTACCGGATAAGCGCATAGCAAAGACGCAAAGAAAATAGTCTGGATCCCCGTGTTGAGATTGAACGACCAGGGCCAGAGGTGCTCAATCCATCCCGGTCAGGCTTACCCCCTTGTGACAATTTGTTGCTGTCATTCGGCCAACGATCAGCTATCTTGTGAGTTGATGGATTAAAGAATGTAGCGAGGATGGTTTGATGAATGCACAAAAATTACTGTTCCTTATGCTTTCCCTGTTGCTCGCCGGCAGTGCCTTGGCGGGCGGACGTTACCATGGCGGCGTGAGCATCTATATGGGTCCGGTACCCTTCTGGGGGCCACCGCTTTACCCGAGGCCCTATTACTATCCGTCGCCCTATTGGTATCCCGGCCCTTATTACGTTCCGGCGCCGATAGTCGTGGTTCCGCCGGTACCGCAGGTTTATATCGAGCAATATGCGGCACCTCCCGAACCGGCGCCGGAGTCCAGGCAATATTGGTATTACTGCCAGGATTTAAGAAATTATTACCCCTATGTCAAGGAGTGTCCGCGTGGCTGGCAGAAGGTTCTACCGCAAGCGGCGAATTGAAATATGAGAATTCACAATTTATTTTCTGGACCTTCCAGTGTCCTCGTCGCCGCGCTATTTCTGGGCGCATGCACCGTCATGCCTACTGGCCCCAGCATGCTGGTACTGCCAGGAACGGGCCGTTCGATCGACATCTTCCGTTACGATGACAACGAATGTCGACAGTTTGCCTATGTCCAGATTGGTGGCGAAACTGCACAACAGCTGGCGAACGAGGCGGTCGTGGGCAACGCGGTAGTGGGTACGGCGATCGGTGCGCTTGCCGGAGCTGCGATCGGCGGCAGACAGGGTGCTGCGGTGGGCGCCGGATCGGGCCTGGTGATGGGCAGCGCCTACGGCTCCGGGTCAGCCTGGAATTCGGGCTACGCCGTCCAGCGTCAATACGATAACGCCTACATACAATGCATGTACGCCAAGGGACACCGTGTCCCAGTTCCGGCCAACATGATTCAACCGAGGCCGACTTACAACTACGATGCCGGTAGTCCGCCGCCACAGCCCCCACCACCCGGTAGGCCTCCACCACCGCCGCCCCGATAACAGGATTGGCAGCGAGCGGCTAGGGCTGACAGCGGAACGGCAGATGATCCGCCGCCTCATCCCGATACGCCGTGACCGCACCGCCCTGCTGTTCCAGATGCCGGCCAATCAACTGGCGCATCTTCGGATCGGCGATCCAGTGCGATGAATGCACCAGGGTTGGCGTGAAGCCACGGGCGATCTTGTGTTCGCCGCCCGCCCCCGGCTCGAAGCGTTGTAGCCCTTCGCGCAGGCAATAGGCGATCCCCTGATAGAAACAGAGCTCGAAATGCAGGCTGTGATAATTGCCGCTACAGCCCCAGTAGCGGCCATAAAGCGCCTCATTGCTGCGCAAACAGAGCGACAGCGCTACCGGCTGTTGCCCGTCGCGAGCAATGAAGAGCACCATTCGCCGACCCAGAGCCTGCGCCAGATCGGCAAAACACGCCGCCGAAAACACCGCGTGGTTGTTGAACTTCTCGAAGGTCGACGCATAGAGCGCGTGCAGCACCGGCCACTCGGCCGGCTCGACTTCGTCGCCATGACGTACCTCGATCGCCAGACCGCTTTCGCGGACGCGCCGCCGTTCGGCCCTGACCTTACGCCGTTTCTCGGCAGCAAACGTCGCCAGATAATCGTCGAAGTCGCCACAATGGCCGGCCAGCCAATGAAACTGGACGTTATGACTGGTCAGTAAGCCGGCGCCCTGCAAGGCCTGTTTGTCCTCCTCATCCGGAAACCCCACATGCCACGACGAAGCGCCGTACTCAGTCGCCAGCGCCCGGGCGCCGTCGATCAATGCGCGGCGAATCCTCGGCCTGTCCGGCCCAGTGGCCATCAGGAACCGGGGCCCGGTGGCCGGAGTATGCGGCAAGCCACTCAGCAGCTTCGGGTAATATGCCCGATCGAGTTGCTGGTAGGCTGAAGCCCACGACCAGTCGTGGATAAAATCGCCGTGCGAATTAAAGCGGACGTAAAGCGGCAGCACGCCAAGCACCTCACCCCGGTCATCGCTAGCCACCAGATGGCGAGCCACCCAGCCCCACTCGCGCCCGGCGGCCCCATGTCGTTCGAGGATCGACAGAAAGTCGGCGTTGAGGAAAGGATGACCCGGCGGGCACAGACGATCCCACACTTGGCGCGGAATGGCGTCGGCGGAATGGCGGGGGGTGATCGTCAAGGCGGGAATCAAGGCAGGCTTTCAGTGGCAACTCATTGCACGACCACCCGGCGGCGCTTCGGTTCCCCGCAACGACCCGATGCGATAAGGACGGTGCGCTCAGAGGCTGTGAATAAATCAAAAATCCACCGCAAAGACGCAAAGGTGTAAAGAAATCGCAGTAACATCTCAAGATACTTTGGCAAGGTCTGACAATTGGATCGACACCGGACGGTCACGAACCGTGACGTGATCTTCATCTGCAAGCTCCGAGTTTGCAAGACATATGCATAAGTTGATGATTGTAAACGGCTTTTTCGGTGGGTCAACGACAATGGCATTTGTCGGGGTTTATGCTTTTCGAGTGCAATTGCCCTGGGGTACGGGCTCTGTCGGCTGAATAATTTTATCGTAATGGATCTCGAGCTGCGCGGTCTTGCTTCGTTTCGTTGATCCAGCGCGCCGGGGAGGTTTTGGGCCTTTTTCTTGGGCCGGGTCTGCTTTTCCCGCTTCTTCGTTCATGCGGCTGGGCTTGAAAACAGGACGTTTCTTCTCGCCCTTGAGAACGGCCACCTCATCTTTCAGATGCGCGTTCTCTTCCCCTAGCCCATTGTTTTCCTTAATCAGCCTTTCGCTAAAGACTTGGAGAGTATGGACTTGCTTCCTCGCTTCCGGTGGCAGATCCTCGTCGTCCACCGCCGGCAGAACCTGTGGTCTTACTCGTATCTTGGGCGGAAGACTATTGGCGTCAGCAAGGGATCCCTGCTTTACCCCTCGTTCCTTCATTCGCTCTCAAGCTGTGCCAAGCGCTGCCGGAAATCCTTTACCAACGGATAGCCCAGGATCTCCTTGACCGGGCGGGTCGGCTTGTGGCTCAGGGCCGCTTTGCCACGGCCCGTGGTCACGCCCAGCCGAATCCAGTTAGCCGCCCGGTAACAGGTACCCCGAAACCGTTGTGGGTCGACAAACGTCTCGAGATAGTAGATCGGATGCCCGTAGAGGCGCAGCCAGTCGGCGGACAGTTCGCGCGCAATGCGCCCCAGAAGGTGAGAGGCGAGATGCGGAACGACCACCCAGGGCAGGATGAGGAATCGCGTGTTGTACGCGAGCAGCCCAATATTCTTTAGCCTTGCCTTGGCCGTCCAGCCGATGAATCGATCGCGGGGACCCAAGTGGCGCGGTGCCGAGCTCCACGCCAGACAGGCTATGGGCCGACCGTTGGC
>JAYSZS010000287.1:0-8912 GCA_043737935.1 Propionivibrio sp.
TTGAAAGAATTGTAAGTGCTCAGACTTGGCAGGATCGTCGAGTGTCCGCATTTAAACGCAAATGCAGGCTTTGGATGATATTCTGAGCTTAATCGTCAGTTTGATCAGGGTATGCCGTGAGGCCGCCTGGGGTGCTTTGCCAGTGGCCGCTGAGGTTAATAAAGTGGGTTTTTCGGAATGAATGGATGAGGAATATGTACAAGCGAATCCTGGTGGCCGTTGACGAAAGCTTCATGACCAGCCGTGTACTCGAAACCGCGATTGAGCTGGCCAAGGCCAGTGCGGCTCAACTGATTATTTGCCACGCCATCGATGAGACGATTTTTGCCAGTCGCAAAATGTAAATAATGCTGCCGACCAGTGTGGGCAAGGCCGAGTACAAGATGCGCTTAGGCGCATCGGGTTTCCTGGGCAAGGCCGCCGATACAGCGCGTGCCGCCGGGGTCGAGGTTGAAACCCGACTGGTCGAATCAGAAGTGAAACATGTTTCCGACCTGCTCGCTGACGCGGCACTGGAGTGGAAGGCCGATCTGATCGTCATCGGCACGCATGATTGGCAGGGAATGGAGCGCTTTTTTGTCGGCAGCGTTGCCGAGCGACTAATGCGCAAGGCAGAAACTTCGCTGTTGCTGGTGCGCGGCGAGTAAAGCGGGAAGGGCACAGAGACCGACTTCCCCAGTCTCTAGACAATTCTGAATCGGTTTCCAGAGAAATAAAATCCCCAAGGCCGCAGAAAGCAGACCCTAGGGATTCTGGCTACGGGCTAAAGCGAGCTAGCCGCAGGTACCAACGGCGCCGCAGGCGGTGCAGAAGTCGCAACCGTCCTTGCGGATCATCGTGTGGTTGCCGCATTCGCTGCACAGTTTGCCGGCCGTCGGTTTGGCCGCCGTGCTGCCGACGGGGACTTCGAGAATACCCATCTGTTGCAGCGGTATGCCCTTTTCATCGAGGATGCCGAGCATTGCGTAGCGGTGGATGATCAGTTGCGCCATATAGGCGACCGTCGACGGGTAGTTGGTCTGGCGCCGGGTGCCGGGGATGAAGGCCATGAAGTCGCCGAGCGGCTCGGGGTAGTCGAGCAGTTTCCTGAGCTTCATGCCGATCCAGGCCGGGTCGAGGACGCGCATGTCGAGTGAAAGCAGCTTGGTCAGCCCGTCAAGGGCGCGCGGATAATTGCCAGAGAGCCACACCGAGTAGGGGCGGGTCACGCCGTCGGGCAAGGTGATTTCCTTGAGGCCGAGAACGAAGTCTTCGTCGGTGGCCGGGTTAAAGATGTCGACCGTCCAGGACAGCGTGCCGTCGGTGCCGGTCTTTGGCTCTTTGAGACTGAACAGGGCGTCAAGTACGGGCGTCGGGCCTTCCTTCTTGAAGGCGCCGAGTTGTTCAACGCGGTACTGGATCAGGCGCGCCATGGCGGAGACGAGTGACGGCATGCGCTGGCGCTCGCCATGCGGCGGGAACGCCATGTCGAAACCTTCGCCATTCGGTGTCCTGGCTAGAGACTCGAGCTTGAGCGCCAGCCAGCCGTGGTCGTCGGCGCGCATGTCCATCGACAGGGTCTTGGCCACGGCACCGAGGCCCCGCGGCTGCGCCGGGCCGTTGACCCAGGCTTCAAAAGGCCACGAGCGGCCTTCCTGCTCGACATGGCCGACAAAGAGAGCGAATTTGCCGAGTTCGTGCTCGATCATGTAAGTCCATGCCATGTTGCCTTCCGGCAGATCCGGGCGACCCGGCCAGCGCAGGCTGGAGAGCACCGGTGCCGGCAGGTTCTTGATCGACAGGCGGCGGTTGGCGTCGCCGCCGATAAAGTCCTGTGGCTGCTTCTTGTCATCGACTGGTTTGCTTGTTTCGACCGAGAGTACCGAGCCGAGAACGCTGTTCGGGCGGTAGGTCGCCAGGCCCTTGAGGCCGGATTTCCATGCGCTCATGTAGAGGTCCTGGAATTCCTCATAGGGGTAATCGGCGGGAACGTTGACAGTCTTCGAGATCGAGGTGTCGATGTACGGTGCGACGGCGGCGACCATGTCTTTGTGTGCCTGCGCAGAGATTTCCAGCGCGGTGACGAAGTAGTCGGGCAGCTTTGCGACATCGCCGCCCAGGTGCTTGTAGAGGCGCCAGGCATAGTCTTCGACGGCGTATTCCTTGAGCGTGCCGTCCTGCATGCGCTTCTTGCGGTTGTAAGTCCAGGAGAAGGGCGGTTCGATGCCGTTGCTGGCATTGTCGGCAAAGGCCAGCGAGATGGTGCCGGTGGGCGCGATCGAAAGCAGGTGCGAATTGCGCAGGCCATGCTTGCGGATTTCGGCCTTGATCTCGACCGGTAGACGCGAGGCGAAGTTGCCACCGGAGAGATACAGTTCGGCATTGAACAGCGGAAAGGCGCCGCGTTCCCTGGCCAGTTCGACCGAAGCGAGATAGGCCGTGTTGCGCATGTGCTCGGAGATACGGGCGCCCATGACGGTAGCTTCCGGACGATCATAGCGCAGGCAGAGCATGCACAGGGCATCGCCGAGACCGGTATAGCCGAGACCGACCCGACGCTTGTTGGCAGCTTCTTCGCGCTGGCGCTCAAGCGGCCAGGCCGTCACGTCGAGCACATTGTCGAGCATGCGGGTGGATACCTTGACCACTTCGCCGAAGGCGGCAAAGTCAAATTCGGCGTGCCCGGTAAAGGCGTGCCTGACGAACAGGGTCAGGTTGATCGAGCCCAGACAGCAGCAGCCATAGGGTGGCAGCGGCTGTTCGGCACAGGGGTTGGTGGCCTCGATGACTTCGCAGTAGTAAAGGTTGTTGTCCTTGTTCATGCGGTCAAGGAAGAGAATTCCCGGTTCGGCATGATCGTAGGTGGACCGCATCACCTGATCCCACAGGTCGCGGGCGCGAACCTTGCGGTAGATCCAGATGCCGTCTTCGCGCTGATAGGCGCCGGCGGATTTCATGTCGGCATTGGGTTCGGCGCGGTGCACGAGTTCAACCTCGGTATCGGCTTCGACCGCCTGCATGAAGGGGTCGGTGACGCCGATCGAGATATTGAAGTTGGAGAGGTCGCCTTTGTCCTTGGCGTGGATGAATACCTCGATGTCCGGATGGTCGCAACGCAGTACGCCCATCTGCGCGCCACGGCGGGCGCCGGCGGATTCGACGGTTTCGCACGAACGGTCGAACACGCGCATGTAGGAGACCGGGCCGGACGCTCGCGATTGCGTGCCCTTGACTTGTGCCCCTTGCGGGCGGATCGAGGAGAAGTCATAGCCGACGCCACCGCCGCGGCGCATGGTTTCGGCGGCTTCGGCGAGCGCGTTGTAGATGCCTGGTTTTCCGTCGACGATTTCGACGATCGAGTCACCCACCGGTTGTACGAAGCAGTTGATCAGGGTGGCCGCCAGCGGAGTACCGGCAGCCGAGTTGATGCGGCCGGCGGGGACAAAGCCGTTTTCCTGCGCCCACAGGAAGCGCTCCTCCCAGCGAGCACGGAATTTTTCTTCCTCAGTGGCGGCCAAGGCACGCGCCACGCGGCGGCGTACGTCATGGACGCTGGTTTCGTTGCCTTTGGCATATTTTTCGATGAGCACTTCGGCAGAGATTTCCTGATCGGCGAGTGAAGTGCTGCCGGGCGTTTCAGCGAGTGCGGTCAATGACAGTTGCTGCGCATTCTGGCTCATGTTTTTCCTCTTTTGTGGCTGCAAGTTGCGGGGACAGGCGCGCTGGTTCGATGAGATCAAAGCGCAATGACTGTGTGCGACGAGATGCAGGCCAATCATGCCGAGGTTTTTGCCGAGAATCAAGCAAAAAATACTACATATAGTGCCTCATGGCAGAAAATTTACTAAATATAGTTGTTTTAAAAATGTGCGCAGCAGCCAGCAAAGACAGTGGAATCAGCGTTATTCAGTGAATCGGGCTAATTTTTGCTGCGCCGCACAAGACAGGCTTTGCGGCGCGAGGCGGGCAGCAAAATTCAAGCGTAACGGCGTTTTTATACCGTTACGGTTTGTACCCGGTACTTTCTGATTTACTGCCTGAGCAGCGCTTGGGTGTGGTGAGCGATCATCCATTCCTCGTCGGTCGGGATGACCAGCACGTCGACGCGACTGGACGAGGTGCCGATATGAATGCGCTGGCCGGTATTGGCCTCGGGATCAAGTTCAAGTTCAAGCCAGCGACAGCCCTCGACAATGCGGCGGCGGATTTCTGCCGCGTGTTCGCCGATGCCACCGGTAAATACCAGTGCGTCGATACCGCCGATGGCGGCGGCCAGCGAGCCGATTTGGGTCACGGCTCGGTAGCAGAAGAGCTCGACGGCTTCGGCGGCGGCTGGGTCGCTGCTGGCGAGCAGGGTACGCATATCCTGGCTGAGGCCGGAAACGCCGAGCAGGCCGGATTCCTTGTATAGCAGATTAGTCAGTTGCTTGACGCCGAGCCCCTTGTTTTCCAGCAGGTAGAGGATCACGCCGGGGTCGAGCGCACCGCTCCGGGTACCCATCATCAGGCCGTCGATCGCGGTGAAGCCCATCGACGTGGCCTCGCTGCGCCGGTTGACCATGGCGCACATGCTGGCACCGTTGCCGAGGTGGGCGACAATGACACGACCGCTGGCCTTGTCCGAGTGCTCGGGCAGTACGCGTGCGATGTACTCGTAGGAAAGACCATGGAAACCATAGCGTTTGACGCCCTCGGCGCTGAGCGCCTTGGGCAGGGCAAAAAGCTGGGCGACGCGCGGTTGCGTGCGATGGAAAGCGGTATCGAAACAGCCGATCTGCGGCACCTGCGGCAGCCGTGCTGAAAGGGCGTGGATGCCGGCCAGGTTGTGCGGCTGGTGCAAGGGAGCCAGTACGATGAACTGTTCCAGTTCGGCGAGCACGTCCGGCGTCAGCACCATCGGCTGCGAATACAGTTCACCACCATGCACGACACGGTGGCCGACCGCGCTGATTTTCCAGTCGTCCTCGTTTTGTCCGCCGAGCCAGCGCAACAGTTCGTTGAAGGCTTCCTGGTGCTGGACACCCCGTTTCAATCCGACTTCCGGGAAAGCTTGGCCGCTGCCATGGTTGGCGACCAGCCTGGCTTCGGCGCCGAGTCCGTCGATCTGCCCGGACAGTGAGGGATGACGCGCCAACCCACCGTCCAGTTCGAACAGCGCAAACTTGATCGACGACGAGCCGGCATTGATGGTGAGAATGCCGTTTTTCATCCCGGGCTCGCTTGATTTTTACGGTTGGCGTGAGCAATCAGCGTGGCGATAACGCAGGAGGCGATGCGCGTCTCGGCGCTATCGGCGCGGCTGGTCAGCACGATGGGCACCTTGGCGCCGAGCACAATGCCGGCGGACAGTGCGTTGGCCAGATACTCCAGTTGTTTGGCCACCATGTTGCCGGATTCGAGGTCGGGAACGACGAGAATCTCGGCACGACCGGCCACCACCGACTTGATACCTTTGGTTTTGGCGGCTTCGATTGACACGGCGTTGTCAAAGGCCAGCGGGCCGTCTAGCAGGCCCCCCTTGATCTGGCCGCGATCGGCCATTTTGCATAGCGCAGCGGCGTCGAGCGTAGACTGGATCTTGGAATTCACGGTTTCGACCGCCGAGAGAATGGCTACTTTCGGCTCCGGGATGCCGATGATGTGCGCCAGGTCGATGGCGTTCTGAATGATGTCGACCTTGTCCTCTAGCGTTGGAGCAATGTTGATTGCCGCGTCGGTGATCAGGATCGGGCGCGGGTAGGTCGGCACATCCATCAAAAAAACGTGGCTGATGCGGCGTGCGGTACGCAGGCCGGCCGCGCGCGAAACCACTTCGGCCATCAACTCGTCGGTATGCAGGCTGCCTTTCATCAACGCTTCGGCGTCACCGTTGCGGATCAGGGTGACGGCCATCGCGGCTGAATCGTGGCTATGCTTGACGTTGACGATGCGGTGCTGTTTCAGATCCAGTCCGTTATCAGTAGCGACGGCACGAATCTTCGCCTCCGGCCCGATCAGGATCGGGTCGATCAGCCCGGCTTCAGCCGCCATCAACGCGCCTTTGAGCGATTCCAGATCGCAAGGGTGCACCACCGCCATATCGATGGGTGCCAATCCCTTGGCCCGGGCGACCAGGTGTTGCAGTCGTGCGTATTTGTCTGAAATGGTGATATCCGGCAGTTCGACGCGCTTGGTTCTCAACTTCTCGGTCGGGGCCAGTACCTCAGCGGTGCCGAGTACCACCTGCATGCCGTCCTGGTTGATGCACGAGCAGTCGTAAATGATGTGCTGATTGTGGGCGAACATCTGCTTGACCGTTACCGTTACGGTGATCGTGTCGCCGAGCCGCACCGGTCGCGTAAAATGCAGTGACTGATCGATCAGGATGGTTCCCGGTCCGGGGAACTGCGTTCCCAGCACGGTGGTGATCAACGACGCGCTCCACATGCCGTGGGCGATGACTTCCCTGAACATGCCGCTGTTGGCGAATTCCTGATCGCCGATCGCTGGATTCATGTCGCCCGACATGATAGCGAAGAGTTTGATGTCTTCAGCACGTAGCGAGCGCACCAGTACAGAGCTGTCGCCGATGTGTATCTCGTCGAAAATTCGGCTTTCAAGATAATGTTGGTGAGTTTCAATACGCATGATCAAACTCCGAAAAGATTCCTGCAAACTCTCGCTTTCGTGCCATCGAAGTCGATGGGGGTGCGGAGGGTTATCTCGTTCGGAAGCCTGCCTGCAGCAATCCCGATTAAACAACAGATGGCTGCACGCGCAGGCAAAACCGTGCTGGCGATGCCTGCGTTTACCCCGTATTCATGAATGCCGAATAATCAGGGCGCTCCCTTGTGTTATATATTGGATCATAAACTGCTGCGCTGCAACATAATAATTCTGTTGCATTACGGTGATTGCGGGCTGCTCCGCAGATTCCTGTTGTTGCGCCTTCGCACTAGCCGGCCGGACCAAAGGCAGCTGGCCTGGTGTCAGCGTTCCCGGACGACGCGATCAGATGCTGAAGATCTGATTGTAGGCGGCAAGTGCCCTAGCGATTGGGGTGGACGGTCTGGCCGGGTCGCCCAGTCCGAATTCGGCCTGGAGTGCAGGCTTGTTTTCTGTTATGAAATCGATCGCACGGTCCAGATTGGTCAGCCGGTTGGGGATGAAATTGTGGGCAGAATTAAGTAACCCGGCCGATTTGGCAAAGTTGACACTGAACTCTTGAAGGGTGTTGACCGCGCCCTCCTTGTTGCTTGCCAGAGCGGCATCCAGCTTGCTCGTATCGAGAGAGGCGAGGTTGGTCGTCTGGTCGATGCTCAAGCCAAGGTCGCGCAAGCCATGAAAGCCTTTATTTGCCCCATTGAAGATGTTTTCGACGCTCTGCTCGAGTTCGTTGAGCGAGATTTCAGCGGCCTGAGTTCCCGCCAGCAGGCCATCGCTCTTCACGGTGCCGTCAAAGCGTTTGATCCACTCGTTGTACTTACCAGCAAACGCCTGGAGCTCGGTCTTGATTGCTTCGTTGTCCATCGACTCGCTGACCTTACCCAGGTCCTGGCCGGCCTGTTGCATGATGCTCACATTGGTTTTCATATCGCTCAGTTCTGAAAACTGGGCTTTATAGGTGACATCCTTGTTGTTGATCATGCTCATCATGCGATAGGCAGATTCCGGATCGAACAGCGTCAGATTGCGCCCGTCCGGTGAGAGTCCCCGCGCACTTGTGGAGATGCCGAGCAGTGAAAGCGGATCGCTCGTTGCGGATGCTGTTTTGTTTGCGCCGGTCAGGAAATCCAGGCTGGAGGAAGCCTTACTCCCGTTGAACACCGAGCCGAGCAACGAGTTGACTGACTGCGCCTGAAGTGCGGCCATGCGTAGCTCCAGCGATGAAGAAAAATCTTCGTTTCCCCGTGTGCCGGAGCGTCCCGTCTCAGTTTTGTTCGATTGGCTACTACTGCCAATCCCGATTGATTGAGCCAGGCTGAATAAAGTGCTTGCAATAGTTAAGGGTGACATGACGACTCCTGCCTTTTCATCGTATGGCCGGCATTTCCGGCGCCGTTTACTGTAAATCAAGCAATAACAAGCAATATACAGGCCAGTTGCATATGCTGCGTCTGGTTCAGCTACGCGGGACTTTGGTTGCTGGTCTGGTGGGTTGAGGTCGGTTTCGGAAGTCGCGATTGCCGCCGAAGCGGCAAAAACTGCCGCCACTCAGGGGAAAATGGCCACTCAGCCCAATGCTCAGCGTTAGCGTGAAAGTCGCGCCAGTGATTCACGAATCTACTGTATGGATAATGCTTCGGGAAAAGTTCCTAGATCACCGCTTGAAGGCGAGAACAAGGACGCCGGCAGCGACCATCGCAATGCCAGTCCATTCGCGTAACGATGGACGTTCGCCCAGGAAAGTGAAAGCAAAGACGGCAACGAGAACCAGGCTCAGCTTGTCGATGGGCGCGACCTTTGAAGCATCGCCGAGCTGGAGAGCGCGGAAGTAGCAAACCCAAGAAGCGCCAGTGGCCAAGCCCGAGAGGGCGAGAAAGAACCATGTCTTTGAAGACAGCGTAAACGGATTGCTCCATTTTCCGGCCAGCAGGACGAATGCCGAGAGCACAATCATGACGATTGAGGTTCGCACCAGCGTAGCCAAGTCCGAATCAACGCCTTGTATGCCGAGCTTGGCAAAAATAGCCGTGAGCGCTGCGAAAACAGCCGACAAAAGAGCCCAGTATAACCAGGAAGTAGACGAAGCCATGGTATTTCTCTTTGTTGATAGCCGGACTGCCAATCTGAGGTCGGTTTGCCTGATTGGCAAATCAGCTCGCATGTTGCGCTATGGAACGTTGAAGATTTTCGCTAAGGCGATCTCCAAGAACATTCATACCGCACAAGCTGGTCGAATGAGGATGTCCCACTTGGGTAGGAGGGGGTTTCGTTCCAGCCTGGACTCGACA
>JAYSZS010000288.1:0-8907 GCA_043737935.1 Propionivibrio sp.
GCGAGCATGAAATAGACGATCAGATAGAGGATGGCAAAACCGCCACCCTGCAGCGTCAGAGCGAACAGGCGCCGGGTGTTTTCTGCTGCTTGCTCGGGCGACCCGCTGCGCTGCATGCGCGACCAGCCGAAGAGGATCATCGCCACGCCGCCGACGGCACCGAGCAGCAGGCGCAGCGATACCGGCATCAGGCCATATTGAGCGGCCAGTCGCAACCCGGAAGCGACTCCGAAAAAGAGCAGAACGACGCCGATTTTCGCCAGCAGGTTGCCGGCCAGCAAGCGCGACCACCAGGCGGGGGCTCCGGCTTCAGCCGCCACAGGTTTTTCTTCGCCCGCATCGATCACGGCGTTCGCTTCGACCACGGTTGATGGCTCGACGCCCTGCCATGCCTGCGCAATTTTTTGGGCAGCCACATCACCTAGCCCATCCGGCTCCGCAGTGTGCACCAAGGGCAGCGCCTCGACCGCAGACGCCGCCTCGACCGGGACTTCGAGCACTTCTCCGCGCAGCTTCGCCAGCTCGGCATGCAGCGCCAGCGAATCGCGCCGCAGCCAATCGACCTGTGCTTCCAGCGCGAGCAAACGTTGCTCGGCGGAAGCCTGGGGTACAGCCGCGCCACTTTTCCCCGGCGCTTCACCCTTGGCTTCGCTTTTCCACTGGATCCCGATCACCAGCCCCAGCAAGCCGCCGGCCAGCGCGCCATAGAATCCGGCAAAACTCCCCAACGCCGCTCCGATCAGCATGCCTAGCAACCACATGACTCTCTCCTCAGTTTCCTATTTCCAGTCGCCACGCAGCTCGGCAACCAGCGCCTGCAAGTGTTCCGGCGTGGCCGCCTGCGCTGCGACAGGCGCGCCCGCGACCAGACCGATCTTCGAAAACAGCCCGCGACGCAAGGGCTTGCTCATTGCCGGCCCGTCCTTGCGGCTGAAGAAACTTCCCCACAGGCCGCGCAGCGCGAGTGGAATGACCGGCACCGGCGTTTGCCCGACGATGCGCTGGATTCCCGAACGGAAGGGGTAAAACTCGCCGGTATCGGTAATCCGCCCTTCGGGAAAAATTCCGACCAGTTCGCCCGCGGCCAGCGCCCGTGCGACTTCTGCAAAGGCCGCCTCCATCATCACCGGATCTTCCCTGGCCGGCGCAATCGGGATAGCGCGCATGTGCCGAAAAATGAAGCGGATCAGCGGCATCCGGAAGATGCGGTGATCCATGACAAAGCGGATCGGACGCCGGCAGGCCGACGAGATGACCAGCGGGTCGACAAAGCTGACGTGGTTGCAGATCAGCAGCGCCGGCCCTTCGAGCGGAATATGCTCGATGCCTTTCTGCTGCAGCCGGTAGATCGAGTGGATCAGCAGCCAGGCAACGAAGCGCAGCATGAACTCCGGCACCAGCGTGTAGATATAGACGGCGACCAGCGCATTGCACAGTGCGGCGATGCCAAACAAATGCGGAATCGTTAGCCCGTTGCCGAGCATGCCGGCCGCAACAAGCGCGCCAACGACCATGAACAGCGCATTGAGAATATTGTTGGCGGCGATGATGCGCGCCCGCTGCTCCGGTGCACTGCGCAACTGGATCAGCACATAAAGCGGAACGATGAAGAAGCCGCCAAACAGGCCGAGCGCGAAGAGGTCGAAGAGGACCCGCCAGGTTTGGTGCAAGCCAAGCAGGCTGCCTATCGCCAGCGGCGCACCCGCCGGCAGGCTGGCCGGCGAGGCAAAGACCAGATCGAGACCGAACAGCGTCAGGCCGATCGAACCGAAGGGCACCAGACCGATTTCAACGTGCTGGCCGGAGAGCTTTTCGCAGAGCATCGACCCCAGACCGATACCCACGGTAAAGGTGGCAAGCAGGAGCGTCACCGAGGTCTCGTTACCGCCGAGTACATTCTTGGCATAGACCGGGAACTGGGCGAGGAACAGTGCCCCGTAAAGCCAAAACCACGAAATGCCGAGAATCGACAGAAACACCGTGCGGTTCTGGCGCGCAAAGCCGATGTTGCGCCAGGTCTCGGAAACCGGATTAAGGTTGACCACCAGACCGGGAACCGGCGCCGGAGCGGCGGGAATGCCGAAACTGGCCAGGAAACCGGCGACAGCGACCAGCAATCCGGCAAAGGCCACCCAGCCCGGATGCCCGGCTGCTCCGGCGAGCAGACCACCGGCCAGCGTGCCGACCAGAATGGCGGCAAAGGTACCGGTCTCGACCAGCGCGTTGCCGCCGACCAGTTCATCTTCGCGCAGATGCTGCGGCAGGATCGCATATTTGACCGGCCCGAACAGCGTTGAGTGCAAGCCCAGCAGGAACAGGGCGCCCAGCAAAACCGCCAGACTGTGCATGAAGAAGCCGAGCGCTGCGACGCCCATGATGAGCATCTCCAGCACCTTCACCAGACGTGCCAGTTTCGCCTTGTCGTATTTGTCGGCCAGTTGCCCGGCGGTCGCTGAAAAGAGAAAAAAGGGAACAATGAAAATCCCGGCCGCCAGATTGGTCAGCAGCTCGGGCGCCAGCGTCGTCCAGCTCGCCGCATGAAAAGTAAGCAGCACGACCAGCGCGTTCTTGTATAGGTTGTCGTTGAAGGCCCCGAGAAACTGCGTGACAAAAAATGGCGCAAAACGGCGGGTTTTAAGCAGGGCAAACTGCGAATGCTGTGAATGCGGCGTCGATTCGGAACTCATTACGCTCCCTCGTAAATGGTTTTAAGTGTGAGAGGTTGTGAAAAAATGCTTTAACTCCCACCGCAGAGGCGCAAAGTGGCAAAGGTGATGCTAAGATGCTATTGCAAACAATGTTTTAACTTTGCCCTTTCTTTGCACCTTTGCACCTTTGCACCTTTGCGTCATTGCGGTGGATTTTTTATTTATTCACAGCCTCCGAGCGCACCGCAAGAGCACTTCCTGCGCAGCGTTACCCGGCGTTCCATTAAAATCCGGAAGGCCGGAAGCGACAGTTGAATCCTACTACGAGCGGGCAACCGAGCCTTAAACTTGCAAACTGTCGATAAAAACGGCGTGCTCGCTGGTGATGACCAACTCCTGATAAACGTTGTTCAGCAGTCCCCGTTGCAGCACCCGCGCATCAAGCTTGAAATCGGAACGCCCGAGGCCTCTTTTGATGGCAATCTCCCAAAGACTGGCGCACTGAAAAGCAGTTCGTTTTGCGCATCTTCCAGCAGTGGGCGAGCCGTTGCCGGCAACAGATCGGGCGAACCCGCCGCCCACAGCAACAGGTGGGTATCCAGTAGCAGCTTCATTCCTGGGCACCGAAAAACCCTACGAATTCCTGACTTCCGATACGATCAAAATCAACGGGAACGCTGATCTGCCCCGCCATGAAGCCCAGCCTGCGCGCTTGTCCGGCAGTTGGCGCATCCAGTCGTGTCACTTTGACCAGCGGCTTTTCCGCCCTGGCAATGATGAAGGAATCCCCCTGCACGGCCTGCTCTATCAGGCGCGTCAGTTGCGTTCTGGCTTCGTGGATATTGAACGTCTGCATGGCAAGCCTCAGTTGACTTAGTTTGATTGGATTAGTCTATCGAAGAAAACGATAAAATCCAAAAGGCCAATGACATCGAATGTAAAAAGACCCGCTGTCCATTGACGATAAGGGCCGGATCCAGTGGCTGGGCGTCCCGCTGAAGCTGTGTTTTTTCGACGACAAGCTCACACCTGGGCTCAAGCATCACCTTGGCAGCCGTGGTGGCCAAGGCTACTATTCTCAGGCTTTTAGCAGTTCTTCCCGGCTCCCCAGCCAGCGGGCAAGATGCCGCCTGGCGCGATCGGGGTCATGGTTGAGCAGATGTTCGGCCATCTTGCGCGCCAGTTTTACCAGATCGCTATCGACTTCGAGGTCGGCGTAGCGCAACAGCGGTACGCCCGACTGGCGGCTGCCAACGAATTCGCCAGGGCCGCGCAGGTGCAGGTCCTGGCGGGCGATTTCAAAGCCGTCGGTGTTCTCGAAAATGATCTTCAGCCGCGCGCGCGCCGTCCACGACAGCGGTTGCTGATAAAGCAGGACGCATACTGAATCATGCGCGCCGCGCCCGACGCGTCCGCGCAACTGGTGCAGTTGCGAGAGGCCGAAACGTTCGGCGTGCTCGATGACCATCAGGCAGGCATTGGGCACGTCGACGCCGACTTCGATCACCGTGGTAGCCACCAGTACGTCGAGTTCACCGGCAGCGAAAGCCGCCATGGTCGAGGCTTTCTGCTCGGACTTGAGGCGACCGTGCACCAGGCCGATGCGCAGATCGTCAAGTTCTGCGCTCAGCGCGGCGTGCGTGTCGATGGCGGTTTGCAGTTGCAGCTTTTCGGATTCTTCAATCAGCGGGCAAACCCAGTAGGCCTGCCGGCCTGAAGCTACGGCGCCGCGCACGCGAGCGATCACTTCGGCGCGCCGGGTGTCGGCGATGAGTTTGGTTTTGATCGGTCGCCGTCCTGGCGGCAACTCGTCGAGCACCGAGACATCGAGGTCGCCGTAGTAACTCATGGCCAGCGTGCGCGGAATCGGCGTTGCCGACATCATCAGTTGATGCGGCGGCCTGGCGCTATCGCCCTTCTTGCGCAGTTCGAGCCGTTGCGCCACGCCGAAACGATGCTGTTCGTCGATGATGGCCAGCCCGAGCCGGGCGAAGTCTACGCTGTCCTGAATCAGCGCATGGGTACCGACAATCAGTTGCGCGCTGGTCGCTGCCTGTAACTGCATGGCCTGCCTGGCGGCTTTAGTCAGGCTGCCGGTCAACCAGGCGATCTGGATACCAAGGGGCGTCAGCCAGGCACGCAGCTTGAGGTAATGCTGTTCGGCGAGAATTTCGGTCGGCGCCATGAAGGCCACCTGATAGCCGGCTTCAATGGCCTGGCAGGCGGCCAGTGCGGCAACGATAGTTTTCCCGCTGCCGACGTCGCCCTGCAGCAGGCGCTGCATCGGGTGAGCCTGCGCCAGATCGGCAGCAATCTCGGCAGTGACGCGCTGTTGTGCGCCGGTCAGGGCGAAGGGAAGCGCAGCGCGCAGTTGCCGGGCAAGCTGGCCGGGGCCGTTGAGCAGCGGGGCATCCTTCTGCCGGCGCGCCATGTAGGCGCGGCGCAGAGACAATTGCTGGGCCAGCACTTCGTCGAACTTGATGCGTTGCCAGGCCGGATGCGTGCGCCCTTGCAGAACCGCCGCGGAGACGCCGGGCGGCGGTGCATGCAGGAGTTGCACGGCATCGGCGAAGGCCGGCAGCGCATGCTTGCGACACCAGCGCGCATCGAGCAGTTCGCTCACATCGGCGGCAGCGAGCGCCGGCCGGATGAGCTTGCGCAGCGCGTTCTGCGAAACCCCGGCGGTAGCCGGATAAACCGGGGTCAAGGCTTGCGGCAGCGCCTCATTTTCACTGACCAAACGGTAGCGCGGATGCACCATTTCGACGCCGAAAAAACCTTCGCGAATTTCGCCGAACAGGCGCAATCTGCGCCCTTCATCGCGCGCCCTTTCGAGCTGTCGGGTCTGGCTGCCATAGAAGTTGAGAAAGCGCAGAACGAGTTCGCCGCTGGCATCGCAAACCCGCGCAACAAGCTGGCGACGCGGACGAAACTGCACCGAGACGTCGAGCACTTCGGCATCAACTTGCACCGGAATGCCACCCGGAGCCGAGACAATAGGCGTAATGAAGGTTTCGTCCTCGTAACGGATCGGCAGATGCAGGACGAGATCGTCGGCCCGGATCAGGCCGAGCTTGCGCAGCCTGGCCTTGAGTGCGGTCGGCGCCTTGATCTGGTCGGCTGTGGGCAGCGGCCGGGGTTCGGGCGAGTCCGTTTTTCTCACCCTTCCTTAAACCCTGACCCCTGAAGGGCGAGGGGGGATTCGAGAGTCGCTGGCGCGGCGCGGCACTTCCTTCGCTCGACTTTCATCAAGTCAATACCATGACGGCATCCGCCTCGACCAGCGCGCCACGCGGCAAGGCAGCGACACCAAGCGTCGCACGCGCGGGAAAAGGCTCGGAGAAATAGGCGGCCATCGTTTCATTGACCCTGGCAAAATGGCCGAGGTCGGTAAGAAAAACGTTAACTTTGACGACATCGGCCAGCGAACCGCCGCTCGCTTCAGCCACCGCCTTAAGGTTTTCGAAGACACGGACGATCTGCGCATCGATGCCCTCGACCATCTGCATGCTTGCCGGATCGAGGCCGATCTGGCCCGATAGATAGACCGTATCGCCCACCCTGACGGCCTGCGAATAGGTGCCGATGGCGACGGGAGCGCCGGGAGTGGAAATGATCGTTTTGTTCATTGTGCTGTCCTCTACAATGGGGTTTCTGAGAGGGAGATACTAAATGACAACAGCGATCGTCGCCAATCTGGAAAAAATGCTTGGCGGGCCGCGCGATGGAGCGCTGCTCCGTTACTCACTGGGTAACGAGTGGCTTAAAGCGGGTAATCACGCCCAGGCGGCAGACTGTTTTCGTGCGGCCATTGAATACGATGCGAAGTACTCGGCGGCCTGGAAGTTGCTCGGCAAGGCACTGGCCGAGAACGGCGAGATCGAGGCCGCACTGGCCACCTTTGCACAAGGCATCAATGTCGCCGAAGCCAGGGGCGACGTGCAGGCAGCAAAGGAAATGAGCGTGCTTGCCAGACGACTACGCAAACAGCTGGACGAAAGCGGTTCGTCAGCAGAGGGTCAGTCAATGGGAAAAACCTGAGCGCTTGTAAAAAAATGCTTTAACCCCCACCGCAGAGGCGCAAAGTAGTAAAAGTGACGCAAAAGAATGCTTTTGCAAATAATGGGGTAACTTAACGCTTTCTTTGCACCTTTGCATCTTTGCCGGGGAATTTTTTTTTACAGGTCTGAGCACCGGCTCAAGCTCTAGCTTTTCCTAATGTTTGCCGCCCTTCGGCATCAGCATCACCGCATCAATCCCCAGTGCCTTCAACTTCACACGAGTGGCTTCGGCTTCTTCGCGATTTTTAAAGGGGCCGACCTGAACCCGCGCTTCAATCGTTGATGGTATCCCTTCAAGCGTCAGCCTGGCGTGCAGCTCTTCGGCATGTCGTGGGTTAGCGAATACGCCGGCCTGCAAGGCATAGCCGGCGAACAATCGCGGCGGCATGGGTGGTGGCTGCGGCTGACCCGCTGCCGATGGCGGCGCAGTACGAGGCGGAGTGGCCGTCACTGGAGCGACCCTGGATTCGGCGGGTCTGGCCGGAGCCAGTGGCAGCGGTTGCGAAGCACGCGGCAGGACGGGTTGTGCGGCCACCTCGGGACGCTGCGGCGGTTCAAGAGGCGGCGCCGATTTATCAACCGGCGCTGCCGTGGATTCAGGCTCGGCCGCCTTTTTTTCATCCTTCGCCATCTCGCTGCTCGGCTCGGCGGGCGTTAGCGGCTGAGTTGGCTTCTTCTTCTGCAGCGGAACCGGCTCGGTAAATTGTGCTCCGACGGGAACCGGCTCATTCTGCGCATCGTTGAAGAGGTCAAACAGCGCCAGACCGCCGAGCAAGCAGATAATGATCAATCCGGCAATACCCATCCGCCAGGCCAGCTTGCGCTTGATGCCGGACACATCGCCTTGAACTTCCTTGTTGTCTGACGGGCTGATTGCCATGTTGTCTCCTGACCTGTTGTGCCATCAACACCAATTATTGTGAAAATATCTTCTAATCGCGATTGCGTACCAGGGCCGCAACCAGTTCAGCCTCGGCACGGGAGATGCCACAGTGCTGCGCAATGCTCGCCGCATCAATCCCCTGCATCGCCATCTGCATGGCATCGTTGTAAAGCGGTGAGGCATTTTGCGCCACTTCCGAGCGCGCCAGCTCGCGCCGCTGCGCCTCGCGCAAAAGCAGCATTTCAGAGCGCAAGACGCCCACTTCCTTGCGCAGTTGTGCGAGTTCGCGCTCGAGCGCTTCGATCAGTTGCCGATCGGGGATTTCCGGCGGTGGCTCGTTCCAGGGGAAAGAAATTTCGGACGGTACAGCCAGCGCCTCGGGGAGCTTGGATGAGTTGGTGGGTGAGTCGGTCGAGATGGACGAGGCGGGGAAATCAGGCGCCTGTTCGGAGGCATAAGCGGCAAGCGCCGGGTGCGTTGACAGAGAGGCAGACACCTCGTCAATCGCCGGCTCGTGCTTCAGGCGACGAATCCGAATAAAGGCAAGAACAAGGTAGAGCACCAGCAGCACGATGATCGCGATCAGCGCTTCACGCCAGCTCAAATTGCCCAGTGCCTCGAAATCCATTGCTCGCCCACGTCAGATTGTCTGAACAGTATTATGCCAGACACTTCGGCAGGTTTAGTACCTGCTTGAAAACGAGAATGGTCTTGCGGGTGTTGCCACACATTTCATGGGCGCGAATTGAGCGTCAACACCCCCTAGCGGCTTTCTAACGTTACACCTGCGGTAATCACGGCCCCTGGGGTTTCTGTGAGATGCGCAGCGAGATATCGAAATTGACGCAGGTATGGCGTACAAAGGATACTCCGCCATGTGCGGTTGGAATTCCTGTCCTTTCCTTCAATTCAATGGGACGACAAGCAGAATCGGTTCATCGCGTTTATTCGAATCGCTGAATGCTGGGTGAGATCGGCTTTCAGGAGCATGCTCTAAAGCAAGAAGTTTCGTCAATTCGTCGATGGCAATCAAATATCCAATTTTTCGTGCGGATCCGAATACAAATGAATCCTTTTTCTTTCCTTAACATTGGCCGCCGACTCTGCATGGCTTTCATTGTGGTTTTGATGCCGGTCTTCAGCCAGGCCTCCGAGAATGGTGTTTCTGACAAGGAAATAATCATCGGCCAGTCCATTGCCTTGCAGGATGGTAAAAACATTTATGGTGTGGCGGCGGCTCAGGGAGCAAAACTTTATTTCGACATGGTGAATGCCGGTGGTGGCTTGCATGGTCGAAAAATCGTTCTGCGCGTAC
>JAYSZS010000289.1:0-1511 GCA_043737935.1 Propionivibrio sp.
GCGGCGACCGAGTCGATGACAATGACGTCCACGCTGGCCGAACGCACCAGCATATCGGTGATTTCAAGCGCCTGCTCGCCGGTATCCGGTTGGGAAATCAGGAGATCGTCAAGATTCACTCCGAGTTTGTGGGCGTAAGTCGGGTCCAGGGCGTGTTCGGCATCGATGAAGGCGGCAGTACCGCCGAGCTGCTGCATTTCGGCGATGACTTGCAGCGCCAGTGTCGTTTTGCCTGACGATTCCGGACCGTAGATTTCAACCACGCGACCGCGCGGCAAGCCGCCGATGCCCAGCGCGATATCCAGCCCCAGCGAGCCGGTGGAAACGACCTGGATGTCATTGGCGATGCTCCCGTCGCCCATTTTCATGATCGATCCCTTGCCGAACTGCTTTTCGATCTGAGCCAGCGCTGCCGCCAGAGCTTTTGACTTGTTGTCGTCCATTGCGTGTCCTTTATTCTGATTGAAAAGATTATCTCATGTTCGACGGCGCCGATCCTGTGTGTTGCACCGTGATCGATTACTGTTATTATATACAGTAAAAAGGAAAAGGCGAGTAGAGAAATGCGCGGACGCTTGCTGGCGAGGATCAGGCCGACAGATGGACTGCACGTTCGAGCAGCCCGTTGAGAGCGTAGGCTACCGATTGCGCTCGAACTGCTCCGCGAGCGCCTTTGAAGTGGCAGGTTTCGGTATCGAGCCGGCCTTCCACTCCGGCCCAGGCGAAGCACACCTTGCCGACCGGCTTGTCCGGCGCCCCCCCTCCGGGGCCGGCGACCCCGGTGATCGCCAGTGCCCAGTCGGCGTGACTGTAGCGCAGGGCGCCAGCAGCCATGGCCGCCGCCGTTGCTTCGCTTACCGCCCCGTGGGCAAGCAGGGTTTCATTATCGACGCCCAGCATTTCGTGTTTGGCTTCATTCGAATAAGTGACAAAACCGCGCTCGAACCAATCCGAGCTCCCGGCCACCGCCGTCAGGCATTGCCCCACCCAGCCGCCAGTGCAGGATTCGGCCGTAGCCAGTTTCTGGCCATTGGCCAAAAGCAGTGCGCCGACCTGTGCGGCGAGGGTTTCGAGTGTCTGCTGGTTCATCCTAGAAACCTCAGTTGAGCGCGACAAACTGGCCGCAACATCCAGTTTAGCGAGAATTTGGCCCACCCCAACCCTCTACCACAGGGAAAGGGGGTTGCACCCTTAGCCCTGTGGGAGAAGGGCTGGGGATGAGGCCTGCGATGTTGGCATTACGCTCAACTGCGTTTTTCTGATTCATTTGAGAATGAATTGAAGGATGGTGAGCACGAGCAGAGTGTAACCCGCAGCGACCAAGTCGTCGGTCATGACTCCGAAACCGTTCTTGACCTGCTCGTCAAAATAGCGTGCCGGTTGCGGTTTGACGATGTCGAAAAGGCGAAAAAAAAGGAATGCCGCGCTTTGCCAAAGCCCGCCCGCCGGACAAAATACCAGCACCAGCCAGAAGGGAACAATCTCGTCCCAGACAATGCTGCCGTGATCGA
>JAYSZS010000290.1:0-18611 GCA_043737935.1 Propionivibrio sp.
TTGATTTTCTCAGCCGCCTGCGCATATCCATGGGACCGCCGGAAAGTAACTCAGGTTTGCCCCAAGGCCTTCAACAATGCAGTGGCCGCTGGCGCCGACGATGCAGGGTTTTGCCCGGTAATCAACAGGCCATCCGATACGACATAGGGTTGCCAGTCAGCCGCCTTGGAATACTTGCCTCCCTTTTGGGTGAGCATGTCCTCCACCAGAAACGGTACTACCCCGGACAATCCGACAGCCGCCTCTTCCGTATTCGTGAACCCGGTTACCGCTTTTCCCTGCACCACAAAATTGCCCTCTGCTGTTTTCGGGTGCCGCAGCACTGCGGGGGCATGGCATACGGCGGCAAGCGGTCTACCTGCGGCCAACGTGGCTTCAATCAGCGCAATCGACGCAGCATCCTCAGCAAGGTCCCACAGAGGCCCATGACCACCGGCATAGAAGACGGCATCAAAATCTTCTGCCTTGATACTGTCGAGCCGATGCGTACCGGCCAGAAAAGCCTGAGCGGTCGGGTCTGCTTTAAAACGATGGGTTGCCTCCGTCTGAGCCTCAGGCTCACCGCTCTTGGGGTCAAGCGGTGGCTGTCCTCCAAGCGGCGAAGCCAAGGTAATGGCAGCACCCGCATCCTTGAAGAGGTAATACGGCGCAGCAAACTCTTCCAGCCAAAAGCCGGTTTTTTTCCCTGTATTGCCCAGCTGGTCGTGTGAGGTTAAAACCATGAGTATCTTTTTCATTTAATTTCTTTCGATTTGTGAGTGCTTAAAGTAGAAAGGAGAATTTATTACTACTTGCACCAAACATAACGAAGACTCCGTCTTTTGGCTTCTGTTTTGATTTAAGTTGAGGAAGTGACGGTGAAGTTCTTTGCTGAAATCGCAGTAAACTACATTCCATAAAGCCCCACGTATTTCGCACGAGCATTGCAATAATCGATGTAGTAGGCGTGCTCCCATACATCGCAGGTCAGCGGTGGCTTGTCGGCTCCCGTCAGCGGCATTGCCGCGTTGCTGGTGTCTACGGACTCAACCCCAATGGTTGCGAACCACCGAGATTGGTTAAGCGACAACAACACCCGTTTATGAATTCTAACTATCCGCTTCGAGGCGTTCCGTACGGTAACGCACGAAAGCTTCGCCGAGGCAATCGTTCACCCTTGTGAGCCCTAGCAGACAGAGGAATGCTCCGCACTATAGTCCTTGCCGTCCAACCTGCTTGCGCATTCGTCTGCGAAAGATTTCGATGTGTTCCATTAACCCGATGTGCCACAGATTTGTTCGGGCTCTTCTTCGGCCGACGACCGCTGACCCACTCATTGCGGACGCGCAGGTCGCCTGGAGTACGAGTATCTGTTTTGGCGTTCAGCCGATACGGTGTAAATGAAGCGACACCGACAGTTGCGCGCCGAGCCAGCCGAGAACGGCGCCAATCGCCGCCATTGCCGCAATGTTGCCGGGTGACAGGCCGCGCAGAACGAAGTTGCCGCCGTAAAGGGAGACGAGTTCGCCGACCGGCGCCGCCAGCAGCAGGCCGGCGGAGCTGACCAGCAGTGCGGCAAAGAGCCCACCGAACGCGCCCTGCAGGGCGCCGAAATATTGGAATGGCCGCCGGATGAAGTCATCGGTGGCGCCGATCAGTCGGGCAACTTCGATCTCGGTGGTCTGCGTCAGGATCTGCAGACGGATGGTGTTGAAGGTGACGGCGACCAGCGCGCCGGCAAGCAGGCTGGCGAGCAGGGTGATCGAGAGCTTGCCGACGAGCAGGAAAGCGTCAAATCGTTTGACCCAGTCGGTATCAAGCTGGACATGGGCGACTTTCGGCCAGCCCGAGAAGGTGCCGGCCAGCCGCTCCAGCGCATCCGGCTGCGTGTCTTCCGGTTCGACGATGAAGGCGTCCGGCAACGGGTTTTTCGGCAGGCTGGCGATGACTTCGGCCATGCCTTCGGATGCTTGCAATCGCTTCAATGCGTCATCCCTGGAGACAAAGCGCCAGTGGCCTGGCCGGGCTTCGCGCAATCGCGATTCGATTTCTTCGACGTCCTTTGTGCTGGCGTCAAGCGCCATGAATAGGCTGACCTGGTGAACACCGGAGGCACTGCCGGTAATGCCGCGCAGGTTGTCGAGAACGACCCAGCCGGCGCCCGGCAGCGCCAGCGCGATGCCGATGACCAGCAGCGACAGGAGGGTGTTGAGCGGTGAGGCGAGCAGCCGGCGCAGGGCATAGCGCAGGGTGGCGAGGTGTTGGGCGATGAAGCGTTTCATGCGGCTTCTTCGAGCAGGCAACCGCGGTCAAGTCGAAGCACTCGCGGGGAGAAGCGCGCCATGCACTGGGGGTCGTGCGTGGCGATGACAAGGGTGACGCCGACCTGATGGAAGGCGCGAAAGATTTCAAGGATGGCGGCCGCCGATTCAGCGTCAAGATTGGCCGTCGGCTCGTCGGCCAGCAGGATGGCAGGGCGGTTGACGACCGCGCGGGCAATCGCCAGGCGTTGCTGTTCGCCGCCTGAAAGGGCAATCGGGTGCGCCTTTTCGCGCTCGAGCAGCCCGACCTTGTCGAGTGCGGCGCGCGCCCGGCTGGTGGCTTCCCTGGCTGGCAGTCCGACGATGGCCAGCGGCAGGAGGACGTTGTCCAGCACGCTGCGATCGAAGAGCAGTTTCTGATCCTGAAAGATCAGCCCTAAGTTGCGGCGCAGGTAAGGAATGGCGCTCTTGCGCAGTGCGGAGAGATTCTGCCCGTTGATCACGATGCTGCCCGACGTCGGCCGCTCGATGGCTGCCAGCAGGCGGAACAGGGTCGATTTTCCGGCTCCCGAGTGGCCGGTGATGAAAACCATTTCACCGGCGTCGATTTCGAAGCTGACGTCCTTGAGCGCTTGAAGTCCTTCGGGGTAGCGTTTGCCGACGCTCGAACAGGCAATCATCGGCAACGGCCTGAAAATCCGCCGCAAAGACGCAAAGAGGCAACGATTCGCAAAGGATGAAAAGTGGCCGGTTGGCCGGGAATGGCTCCTGATTTTCTCTGCGTCATCATTGTGCCCTTCGCGCCTTTGCGGTGGTTTTTATTGCTTAAATCCGCAAATGTATGAAGCCGTCACCCCAGAGCAGGCCGGGGTCCAGGAGGCGATTCCACGCCAGCACTGGATACCGGCTTTCGCCGGTATGACGGCAGTGTCAGACTTCATGGGACCGCAGCAATAGTTCGTCATCACTCAAACAGCGCATCGACAAAGTCACGTGCAACAAAGGGTCGCAGGTCGTCGATGCCTTCACCAATGCCGATAAAGCGGATCGGCTTCGGGCACTGGCGGGCAATGGCGGCGATGACGCCACCCTTGGCCGACCCGTCAAGTTTGGTGACGACGAGGCCGGTAACGCTGATCGACTTGTCGAAGGCTTTGACCTGCTGCAGCGCGTTCTGCCCGAAATTGGCGTCGAGTACGAGCAGGGTCTCATGCGGGCCGCTGGGGTCGGCCTTCTGGATGACGCGTCGCACCTTGGCGATTTCCTCCATCAGATGCAATTGGGTCGGCAAACGGCCGGCGGTATCGGCCAGAACGATGTCGATTCCGCGTGCCCTGGCGGCGGCGATGGCGTCGAAAATGACGGCCGCCGGATCGCCGGACTGCTGGGAAATCACCGTTACCTCGTTGCGTTCGCCCCAGGCTTGCAACTGCTCGCGAGCTGCCGCGCGGAAGGTGTCTCCGGCGGCCAGCAATACCGACAGGCCCTGGGCATGAAAGTATTTCGCCAGCTTGCCGATCGACGTCGTTTTGCCGGCGCCATTGACGCCGGCAATCATGATGATGAAGGGGCGATGCGAGGTAATTTCAAGCGGCTGTTCGAGCGGCAACAGAAGTTCGAGCAAGGCGGCCGAGAGCGCCTGCTGGATTCCTTCCGGGGTGTCTAGCTTGTCCCGTCTGGCACGGGTTTTGAGTTCGTCCAGCAGGTACTGCGTGGCCTCCATTCCGACATCGCTGGTCAGCAGCAGGGTTTCAAGTTCTTCCAGAAGTTCGTCATCGACCTTGCCGCGCGAAAAAATCGATTTGAGTTTTCCTCCGAATTGTGCCCGCGTGCGCGCCAGGCCCGCCTTCAGGCGTTCTCGCCAGGAGGGTTGTGGTGAGGCCGAGGCCGGTTCAGGGAGCGATGCGCAGTCCGCTGCGGCGCTTTGTGCGTCGGCGGACTTCTTGAGGAAACCAAACATGGTACTTTCTTGTCTCTAAGTGTTTCGGGGAATGAGGCGATGGTAAGATGCCATCGCCAATGACCTGCATGTCAAATCTTAACAGAAGCCCTTCATGCCCATACATTTCTCACGACGAATCACCGCACTGACTGCCCTGTTTCTGGCGCTGGCTGTACCGACGGCGGCACGGGCCAACCCCTTCGAACAGCAACTGGCAAATGGCCTGCGCGTCATCGTCAAGGAAGACCGGCGGGCGCCGACGGTGGCCAACATGGTCTGGTATCGTGCCGGCAGCATGGACGAAACCAGTGGGTCGACCGGCGTCGCGCATCTGCTCGAGCACATGATGTTCAAGGGGACGCCGAGCACCGGGCCGGGCGAGTTCAGCCGTCTGGTCGCCGCTGCCGGCGGGCGCGACAACGCATTCACCAGCAAGGATTACACCGCCTACTTCCAGCAGGTGCCGAAGCAGAAGCTGGAGCAGATGATGCAGCTCGAAGCGGATCGCATGCGGCATCTGACTCTTGACCCCAATGAGTTCGCACAGGAAATCAAGGTGGTGATGGAAGAGCGCCGGCTGCGAACCGACGATCAGCCGCAGGCGCTGCTGATGGAGCAGATGGGCGCCGTAGCACTGCAGGCGCACCCCTACCGAGTGCCGATCATCGGCTGGATGAACGATCTGGAAAGCATGACGGTGCAGGACGCACGCGACTGGTATGAGCGCTGGTATGTGCCTAACAACGCCTACCTGGTGGTGGTCGGCGATGTCGATCATCAGGAGGTGTTCAGACTGGCCGAGAAGTATTACGGATCGCTGGCGCCACGCGCCTTGCCCACACGCAAGCCGCAGGACGAGCCGGAACAAACCGGCATTCGTCGCCTGACGGTCAAGGCTCCGGCTGAACTGCCGGTGGTGCTGATGGCCTACAAGGTGCCGGTGATTCGCGATGTGGACAAGGATGTCGATCCCTACGCGCTTGAAATGCTCGCCGCCATTCTTGACGGCCATGAGGCGGCTCGCTTCTCGAAGAACCTGATCCGCGAACAGCGGCTGGCGACATCGGCGGGTGTCGGCTACGACTCGACGGCGCGCGGCCCGGGCTTGTTTTATCTGCTCGGTTCGCCGAGCGTGGGCAAAACGCGTGCCGAGCTTGAGGCCGGCCTGCGAACCGAAATTGCACGCGTTGCCAGGGAGGGCGTAGCCGCCGACGAGCTGTCGCGCGCCAGAGCGCAACTGGTCGCCGGCCAGATTTACAAGCTCGATTCGATGTTCGCCCAGGCCATGGAAATCGGCCAGCTTGAAGCCGCCGGGATTCCCTATCAGTCGAACACGCGAATGATTGAAAAACTGCAAGCGGTGACGGCGGAACAGGTCAGGTCCGTGGCGCAGAAATATTTCCGCGACGAGCAACTGACGGTTGCCGAACTCGACCCGCAACCGCTGCCGCAGGCGCCGCGCCCACGCCAGGCTCCGACCGGCCGCCATTGAGAGAATTCCGATGAAACTAGCCAAACTGTTTGCTTTGCTTTTCATATGTCTGGCCGGCCGCATGGCCGAAGCCGGTCCGAAGATCGAGCACTGGATTGCACCTTCCGGCGCCCGCGTGTTCTTTGTTGAAAACCATACTTTGCCGATTCTCGATGTGCAGGTGGATTTCGCCGCCGGGTCGTCGTTCGACCCGCCAGGCCAATCTGGTCTTGCGGCACTGACCCAGGGGCTGCTCGACATGGGCGTACAGGGCATGGATGAAACGCAGATCTCCAACCGCCTGGCGGATCTGGGCGCGCTGTTGTCCGGTGGCGCCGATATGGATCGGGCATCGGTCAGTCTGCGTACGCTTTCGGCAGACGACAAACGTACCCCGGCGCTCGATGTACTACGTGCGGTGCTAACCACTCCACAGTTTCCGCCCAAGGTCTTCGAGCGTGAACGGGCACGCACCGTGGTAGCCTTGAAGGAAGCACTGACGCGCCCCGATGTGATTGCCAGCAAGGCATTCTGGGCGGCGATGTACCCGCAGCACGCGTATGGCCGGCAGGCCGCGCCGGAGTCGGTGAATGCCCTGCAGCGCGCCGACTTGGCGGCCTTCTACCGCAAGCACTACACGGCGCAGCGGGCCAGCGTGACGATCGTCGGCGATCTCTCGCGGGTGCAGGCTGAAGCGCTGGCACAGCAGCTCACGGCAGGCTTGCTTGCGGGCGGCCCGGTGGCCACGCTGGGGGGGCCGCAGTTACCGGCAGCGTTCGAACAACGCATTGCCCACCCTGCAGCCCAAGCTCACGTTCTGCTCGGCTTGCCGGCGCTCAAGCGCGGCGATCCCGACTACTTTGCACTGATTGTCGGCAACTACTCGCTCGGCGGCGGCGGCTTTGTTTCGCGGCTGATGAAGGAAGTTCGCGAGAAGCGCGGTTTTGCCTACAGCGTGCACAGTTACTTTCACCCACTGGCGCAACCCGGGCCTTTTCAGATCGGCTTGCAGACGAAAAAGGCACAGGCCAACGACGCCATGAAGGTGACGCGCGAAGTGCTCGCCGGCTTTCTTGCCGAAGGTCCGGGGGAGGGCGAGTTGCAGGCGGCGAAGCAGAACCTGGTCGGCAGTTTCCCGCTGCGTCTGGACAGCAATCGCAAGATTCTTGAGAATGTGGCCGTGATCGGCTTTTATGGTTTGCCGCTCGACTACCTTGATCGCTATGCCGAGAATGTCGAGAAGGTCACGAGCGCCGAAATCAGGGCGGCCTTCGCCCGCCATGTGCGACCGGAGAACATGGTTACGGTGGTGGTCGCTGGCGAATAAGGCTAAAGTCTGGCTTTGAACACGGTACGCATCATCGGCGGAAAGTGGCGGCGGCGCATCCTGCATTTTCCTGATTCCGAAGGGCTGCGCCCGACGCCGGACCGAGTTCGCGAAACCCTGTTCAACTGGCTCGGACAGGATCTGGAGGGAATGTCCTGCCTGGACCTGTTTGCCGGTAGCGGTGCGTTGGGTTTTGAAGCCGCCTCGCGCGGTGCAGCAAGGGTGGTGATGGTCGAGAATTCGCCCAGGGTAGTGGCGGAGCTTACAGCGAACAGCCGTTTGCTGGATGCCGACAGCCATTTGAAGATTGTGCGCGCAGATGCGGTAAAATTCGCCTCCTCCCTGCGTGCAAGCGGTATTCGATTTGATGTGCTGTTTCTCGATCCGCCTTACCAGCAGGGTTGGCTGGATCGATTGTCACCGCTGCTGGCGGATCTTCTAGTCGATAAGGGCGTACTCTACGTTGAGGCCGAGCGCGTGCTGGAATCATGCGGAGACTGGCGTACGGAGCGTAACGGTCGGGCCGGGCAAGTTTTTTATCACTTGATGCGACGAGGCGAGTCAAATGACACTGAATAAACGGGCGGCGATTTATGCAGGTACCTTTGATCCGATTACGCGGGGCCACGAAGACTTGGTTCGACGTGCCGCCTGCCTCTTTGATCATGTCATCCTCGGTATTGCCGAGAGCCGCTCGAAGCGCCCTTTCTTTTCGCTTGCTGAACGCGTCGAGATTGCGCGGGAACTGCTGGCGCGCTATCCGAATGTCGAAGTCTGCGGGTTCGACGGACTGCTGATGGATTTTCTGCACGTCAAAGGAGCGAAAGTCATACTGCGCGGTCTGCGCGCGGCTTCGGATTTCGAGTATGAATTCCAGATGGCCGGGATGAACAGAAACCTCTATCCCGATGTTGAAACAATATTTCTGACGCCGGGTGAGCAGTACATGTTCATCTCGGCAACGATGGTGCGCGAGATTGCCATGCTCGGCGGCGATGTCAGCAAATTTGTCCATCCGGCAATCAGCGAGCGGCTGGCAAAAAGAGTATCCGAAAATTTCAATGAACTGAAGGAACTGTAGTCATGGCTTTGATAATTACCGACGAATGCATCAACTGCGACGTGTGCGAGCCGGAATGCCCCAACGAAGCAATTTACCAGGGTGAAGAAATTTACGAGATTGACCCGAACAAATGCACCGAATGCGTCGGTCATTACGATACGCCGCAATGTGTTGAGGTATGCCCGGTTGATTGCATCCCGAAGGACGACAATCATCAGGAAAATGACGAGCAGTTGTGGGTGAAGTACGAAAAACTGACGGGTAACAAGCGCGCGGGCTGAGCACTAATCGACAATGACGAAGCTTACACGTTCAAAATCCGGGCCTTCATCCAGTACGTGAATCAGTTTCATGCGCCAGGGTTTATCCGCATTGAGTTCGAGGATGCGACCGGCCCGATACCAGCCCTGCGGAATGACCAGCGATTGATCGGTACCGACCGAGGGAACGGCGGGCAGCAGGAAAGCCCGGCTGTGCCTTTCATTGTGCACAGAGCCCTCGCCGAGCGGGCGTGCGGCAACGGCCCGCGGGATGCCGGCCAGGGCAGCGACCCCGGCAATCAAGCCGCCCCTCTGTTCCTGCATCAGCCAGGTTGTCTGTGCCAGCAGAAAACGTTCACCCTCATTTGGGCAGATGGCCAGTAACTGCCCATGCGCCATTTTCTTGCCGGCGGTGCTACGCATCAGACGAAAGCCGTTAGGCGATTGATTCACTACTTCCCATTGATCAACCGTGAAACCGAGCTGCTCCTGGCGCACCGCCAGTTCCTGCGTCGGGTCGACCATGTGACGGAAGGCGAACAGATTCTCGAATTCCAGCCGGGAGTAGGTGCGAACGTTTTCCGGTGTTAACTCCTTGCCGGAAATGTAGTAATACATCGCATCAAAACCAATGCACAATTTGGCTATTCCCGAAGTCGAACGGCGACGGAATTTGCGCGTAGCGCGCGCCTGCGACCACGGGCGGGAGAGGTGTTCGAGAAGCCGCCGGCATTGGCCGGACGTGCAATCCTCGCCGAGGCCAATCTTGGACGGAGGTAGTTTTTGTCTCAACTTCAGGCGAATCTGGCTTAACCGCGTAGCCAGACGCGAGGAATCGAGACAACGCAAATGCTCGGTCTGCAGACAGTCGACCGTCAAACGCATACCGAAGTCCTGCGTCAGGTCGATAACAAACTGTGGCAAAGGCTCCCCTGGCAAGGCGGGGTGCAGGCTGACCAGATGAGCCCAGTTGCTGGCCCAGCGACGCACCAGGTTCTGGTCGCGGATCGAGAGACTGTAAGGGCCGGCCAGTTCGGAAAGCAGCACACTGAGGAAGGCTGCCGTGCAATGCGTACTGCGCCCGAGTGGATCGAGGGCATCGGGAACGGGGAGGGTGACCACCCCCCATTTCTCGGCAGCGGCGTAATAACCATGCAGATCAAGCCACAGGCCCGGCGGCAACTCGCGCCGGGCACGCTGGTGCTCGACTATGGCCAGACCGGCATAGTACATGCTGCGCTGCACAGTCTGTGCTCTGCGCAACAGGTGCCCGGCGTCGATTGCTGCGCTGTCAAGTTGGGTGCAATGAGCATAGGCCCTGGCCATTTTTAGCCAGGTGGCAATGACCTGCCGGAAACACACCTCCTCAGTCTCGTCCAGTGGCAGCGGCTTGTTGATGTAGTGTCGGGCCCGTTCTTCTTCGACGAAACAGAGGGGTTCCCGTAATTCTTCGAGCAGATTGAGATAAACGTCAGCCAGGGGTGGCGACTGCAACAGGCTATCGAGAAATTGGTTAATCTCGCCTTCTGCCTTTTGCGGGTTGGCCAAAGACAGGAGAGATAGCATCTGGAGCCCGGTTTGCAGATCCGGGATGGCCGTGGTGTTTGGCATCGGTTAAATCAAGCTCATCTGTTGGGAATTTCTGGTTGTCATGTCAAGGTAATTGGCGACATTGATTTGTCATGACCCTGACGCCTCGAGTTACGCACCCGACGAGTCCGCTGGTGAGCGACTGCGATTGGCAAATTTGCTGTGCAGTTCTGCTGGGTGCCAACATCTTGCAACACGTTGTAACACAAGTTCAGGTCTGTAGCGATTTCGAACATTTGAATCGGTGAATTCTGAGGATTTATGGTCACTGGAATTAAGGTGCCGGAACGATCAAGCCGCACTCAGCAGGTTTCGTTGATTGAGCGATTTTTGCAAAATCCACTGAACGTCCTGACCGACTTTTTCGATCGCCTGGAGCTGTGACAAAAAATTGTTCTCGACGTGCACCAGTTCGTCGATGCGATCTTCCAGTGTCTCGGTCGCCTGATGAATGCGTTTGATACTCTCCAGTCGTCGTTTGAGCTGCATCTGATGTTCGCGGACCTGCGTTTCCATTGGCGCCATGATCGCTTTCAGCCAGGACTCGGCGTCCCGGTTGGCGCGTTCGAAAGCGCGTTTGACCTGCGTGGCAACTTCGTCGAAAAACTTCTGGGTCAACGTGTTCTTCTGGTGTGTCATCAACTGAAACATGGTGTTGAGGTGAGTGTCGCACCAGGACTCAAGGCGCTCGATATCCTTCTGGTAACGGAGCAGCGACAAACTGCTTGGTGCGCCAAGATTGAGGCCATGTTCAACCGAGAACCGCTTGTACATCGCTTCCATCATGGTGCGGATTTCACCGATCTCGTCGTCTGATTTGATCAGATTGGCGCGCGTGACGTTGAAGAAGCTCTTCATCGCTTCCGACAGCGTTTTTGAAAACGTCGCAGCCAGCATGGTTTCACGTGTCGATGATGTCAGCATGCGCAAGGCGTCAAGTCCAAGATGGCCAAAGAGTTTGTTGGTCAGTTGCGAAAAGACGCTGCGCAGGGCGTAGTAGCGTTGCAGTCCGGACTCGAACTCTTCTTTCTCGATATGTACCTTGCCCATCATGTATTCAACAACGCCCTTGTTTTTACCCCGCAGTTCGGTCAGTTCGCCGAGCTGTTCGCGCAGGCCGGAGAGCCGCGATTCGACAAGGCTGTGCATGCGCAGGTAGATATCGGAAAACTCGGTGTCGGTATTTTCGTGAATGATTTCCTGCTTGGCTGGAATCAGTTCTCCGGAAAGGGCGGATTCTAGATCGGGCAGACGGCTACGTTTGAGGAGTGAAGCGTCCTTGGTGATCTTGGCTACCAGCGCCTTCTGCGCCGAAACAGGAAAAATCTGGCTCGCTGGCAAATCAAGTGTCCACGCGCAACTGTGGGTTTGCCTGGTGATCTCGGCGTTGATTTCATCTTCAGTCTTTAGTTCGTCCCACATGCTGTCGATCTTGTTCAGAACGACGATGCGCCCCTTTTTTCGCCCACCGGGTGCGCCGATGTGTTCGTTCCAGATGGCCAGATCGGACTGCGTAACTCCGGTGTCGGCCGCCAGGATAAAGAGCACGGCATGGGCATTGGGAAGCAGCGACAGCGTCAGCTCGGGTTCCGCACCGATGGCGTTGAGACCCGGCGTATCGAGAATGACAAGTCCCTGCTTCAGCAGCGGGTGAGGGAAATTGATGATGGCGTGGCGCCAGCGCGGGACTTCGACCCTTCCGTCTTCTTCAATCCGAACCACGGCAGATTCCCTGTTGCTGATGGCAAAACCCAGCTTCTCGGCAATTTCAGGAGAAACGCGCTCTACTTCACTGACTGAACGGAGCGCCTCCTGCATCGATTCAGCCGATGCGGTGTCGAGCGGAACGACTTTCCATTGGTCGGGGAAGCGTTTGTATTCGCTGATGCTGGCATTGGTTTCGCGGGTCAGGATCGGCAACAGTTCGATGCCGGGTGGTTTGTCCGGGTCATACATCAGCTCGGTCGGGCACATGGTGGTACGACCGGCCGTCGAGGGCAGCATGCGATTACCATAATCGGCGAAGAAGATGGCATTGATCAGTTCCGATTTGCCGCGAGAGAACTCGGCTACAAAGGCGACATGCAGACGATCTTCGCGCAATTTTTCGAGCAACTGCCGGAGACGAAGATCAGTCTGAGCGTCACTGAGTTCGTTTTCGGACAGGCATCTGCGGAATGCTTCGATTCCCGAAGAAAGCTGAGTACGCCATTTACTGTAGGCGGCAAATTGCTGGGCAAGCGTCATGATCAGTTCCAGCGCGATGGAAAGTTTTCACTCTATCACAAAGTCTTGCCCAATCAATCACATGGGTTTGCCCTGTTGATGTAACCGATTTACCGTTGACAGCGTTGACAGTAGAATGTGGATCGGCCCGCCTGGCGAACACAATGCACTGGCTGCTCACAGGCCGGACAGGGTTCCCCGTGACGATCGTAAACCGCGCAGGAAAGCTGGAAACAGCCCGCACCGCCATCGCTATGCACATAGTCACGAACAGAGCTGCCGCCTGCAGCGATGGCCGTTGCCAGTGTTGAGCGGATGGCTGCTACGAGAATCCGGTAGCGTTCGCGGCTGATGTGATGGGCCGCGCGCAAAGGCGAAATACCAGCGCGGAACAGGCTTTCCGAGGCATAGATGTTGCCGATGCCGACGACCAGATGGCTATCCATCAGCAGTGGTTTGATCGGCGCGCTGCGTCGGCGGGTGGTAGCGTATAGCCAGTCTCCGTCAAAAACAGGGGATAGCGGTTCGATACCGAGCACAGCAATCAGCGGGTGATTGACAACGTCATCACCTTCGTGCCACAGCAGCGTGCCGAAACGACGCGGGTCGCGAAAACGCAAGGTGGTGTAAGCGAAGACCAGATCGACATGATCGTGCTTTTGTACCGGCGTACCCGTCTTGACTAGACGCAGACTACCGGACATGCCAAGGTGCAGGATCAGCCAGCCCCCGCCCGCGGTGCTTTCGCAGTCGAAAAGCAGATATTTTCCACGCCGGGCAATCGCGTCGACGCGCAGACCGGTGAGCCGGGTGGCAAGCCAGGCCGGGAGGTCGTGGCGCAGTTTTGGGGTCCGGAAAATGACGTTGACGATGCGTTGCCCGGTTAGAAATGGCAATAATCCTAATCGGCTGACTTCGACTTCAGGGAGTTCTGGCATTGCCGCTACCGATAAAAGCCCATAACATGAGTAAAACCATTATGAAGCAAACGACTCTAAACTGACGTGTGATCTGTTTGATAAATGCAAGGAATCCATGAAACACATTCGATGCACCTTCTGTTTTGCCGCGCTGTCCATCGTCTTCAGTCTGCCGATACTGGCTGCTGATGGGGCGGCACCGGCCCGCAAACGTACGCCGGCAGTGCGCGAGGCCAAACGCCCGGCGACCCCTGAACTACGGCCAGGCGATACGCAGTACGCAAATCAGCCCGGGCAGGTGATCTTTCAGGTATTGCTGGCCGAAATCGCTCTGCAACGCGGCGACACCAATCTGGCCAGCCAGGCTTACGCCGATCTCGCCTTGCGTACTCGTGATCCGCAAGTGCTGGAGCGGACAATCGAGGTGGCGGGGTATGCCCGTCGCTTTGATCTGGCGCTTGAAGCGGCGCGCCTGTGGATTGATGTAGAGCCCACGTCGAAACGCGCACAGCAAATGATGGTCAGTGTAATGATTCTTTCCAATCAGCTTGACGATCTCGCACCCGGCCTGATTCGCATGCTCGAAATCGACAAGGAATCGCTCGCCGATAACCTCCTCGGGCTGAACCGAATGTTTGCCCGCAATCCGGATCGTCAAGCCGTTTTCAGCCTGATCGACAAGGTCACCAGGCCATTTTTTGGTGTTGCCGAAGCGCATTACGCCGTTGCCCTGGCGGCGGTTTCGGCCGGAGCCAACGACCGTGCGCTGGCTGAGGTGCGGCGGGCGCTTGAGTTGCGAACGGATTGGGAACTAGCGGCCTTGTTGCAAGCGCAACTGCTGTCGCGTGAGTCGCCTGCCGAAGCACTCAGCTTCATGCAGGGCTTCGTCGAGCGCCACCCGAAAGCGCTTGACGTCCGCTTGTATCTGGCACGGGCGCTGATTGGCGAAAAGCGTTATGGCGAAGCACGAAGCCATTTTGATCTGTTGCTGGCGGCTTATCCCGAGCGCCCGGAAGTTCTTTATCCGGCTGCCATACTGGCATTGCAGCAGAACGACAGAATACTTGCCGAAGCCCGGCTAAAGCATCTGGTGACGCTGGATATTCCGGACAAGAGCCTGGCCTATTATTACCTTGGGCAAATTGCCGAAGAGGACAAACGCAGCGCCGAGGCGCTGTCCCATTACGCGCGGGTCGGTGCCGGCGAACATTACCTCCCGGCGCAATTGCGTAGCGCACGCCTGCTAGCCGATCAGGGGCAGCTTGACGCTGCACGCAAACAGCTCGGTTCGGCAAAGCCTGGGACGCCCGAAGAGCGTGTGCAACTGGTGATCGCCGAAGCCGGCTTGCTGCGTGAGGCCAGACAGACACAAGCGGCTTTCGATCTGCTCGATCAGGCGCTGACCGGCCAGCCCGAGCAACCCGAATTGCTCTATGAAAGTGCTCTGCTTGCTGAAAGACTCGGACGCCTGGACCTTCTCGAAAGCCGCTTGCGCAAGCTGATCGAATTGCGCCCGGAGAGTGCGCAGGCCTACAACGCCCTGGGATACTCCTACGCCGAGCGCAATCTTCGTCTGCCGGAAGCGCGTGAGTTGATTGAAAAGGCGCTCAAGCTGGCGCCGGAGGATAGTTTCATTCTCGACAGCCTCGGCTGGGTACTCTACCGGCAGGGTGATTTGCCCGGCGCTCTGACACTCCTTGAACGAGCTTATGCAAAACGATCCGATCCCGAGATTGCGGCACATCTGGGCGAAGTGCTGTGGCTACTCGGGCGCAAGGAGGAGGCGGGACGCATCCTGCGCGAGGCGTATCAGAAATTCCCTAGCAATGAGGCGTTGGCGGATGCGCTCAAGAAGTTTGCACTCTGATGGACAGGAATTTACGAAGCCCATTCATTATGAAAAGCGATAGCCTGCCCGTTTTGCTCAGCCCGTACCCCAAGGAGCGATCAAGCAGCCGTACGGCCATTCGGCCAGACCGTCAGGTCGCTGCTTGTCTTGTCGGACGAGAGAAGTGTTATGCGTCGCGAACGCGACTTCCGCTTTAAACAGGATGCCGCCAATTCCTAATTTCATATGGCCTTGCCGTTACGTTTGGCTTCTTCTCGGCGTACTGCTCCTCGGCGGCTGCGCCAATCTTCCTTCGTCGTCGAGTACAGTGCCGCCGCGTGACGCGCTAGTCGCCTTTACGCTTGAGGGTCGGTTTTCCTTGCGCCATGAAGACAAAAGCTACTCCGGACGATTGAGTTGGCGGCACGCCGGGATAAATAACGAGTTGCTACTGTCATCACCGTTTGGTCAGGGAATGGCTGAAATTGTTACCAGCGATAGCGGCGCACGGCTGACGAGCAGCGATGGCAAGGTGTATGAGGCGTCCGATGCCGAAATGCTAACCCGGCAAGTTCTCGGTTACCCGCTGCCTCTGGAACAGCTCACCGACTGGGTGCGCGGGTGGGGCGCAGCGGCCGGGATTTCCGAACGGGATGACCATGGACGCCCCTTGCGCCTGCGTCATGAGGACTGGCTCATTGACTACGGCTACGCCAGCGATGATCCTCAGGCGCCGCCCGATCGCATTTTCGCCGAACGTGCGGGGGGATTCCAATTGCGCCTGCGTATCGACGAGTGGAACAGTTCGTCGTCGAGTAAGCGGGAACCGTGAGCAACGAAGCATTATTGAAGGAGTGGACCTGGCAGAGCGTCTACCCGGCACCGGCCAAGCTGAATCTTTTCCTTCATGTAACCGGACGGCGTGCCGACGGTTACCATCTGCTGCAAACCCTGTTTCGCTTTATCGATTTGGGGGACGGCCTGCGCTTTGTCGCGCGCGATGATGACAAAGTAATTTTGACCAATCCGCTGCCGGGAGTGCCGGTGGAAAACGATCTGACGCTGCGCGCAGCGCGTTTGTTGCAAGCTGAAACCGGCTGCCGCAACGGAGTCGAAATCTGCATCGACAAGCGCCTGCCGATGGGCAGTGGCCTCGGGGGTGGCAGCTCGGATGCCGCCGCCGTGTTGCTGGCCCTCAATCATCTCTGGCAGCTTGGCTTGTCGCGCCAGCGCTTGCAGGAAATCGGCCTGACGCTCGGAGCCGATGTGCCGGTCTTCATTTTCGGGCGCAATGCTTTTGCCGAGGGAGTCGGCGAAAGCCTGCAGCCGGTCAAACTGCCCGCGGCCTGGTATATCGTTCTAAAGCCGCCTGTCCAGGTGTCAACCGCAGCAATATTCGGCGCGGCAGAACTCAAGCGTGACAGCGCGCCGATGCGTGCGGCCGACTGGAAGCCCGGCGTCGGCGGCAACGATCTGGAAGCGGTGACGGTAACCCGTTTCCCTGCTGTCGGCAAGCATCTTCGCTGGTTATCCGCTTTCGGCGAGGCGCGCATGAGCGGCTCCGGCGCTTGTGTCTTTGCCGAATTCGGGACACAGGAAGCGGCTGCGCAGGTGATCCGCCAGTTGCCTGCCGGAATGCGCGGCTGGGTCGCCGCCGGTCTGGATGGCCATCCCCTGCGCGCACTTGCAGCGTGAATGTGCCTGCCACGGACAACATGGCACCGCGACCGGGATCATTCAATCAATAAGCCGGCTTTTCCTTGGCGTCGTTGAAGCGTTTGACGCCGGTCATGATCTCCTGCTTTGCTTCTTCGACACCGAGCCAGCCCTTGAGCTTGACGAACTTACCGGGCTCCAGATCCTTGTAGTGCGCGAAGAAATGGGAGATCTGATCGAGGATGATCGGCTGCAGGTCGCGCGGGCTGACTACATCGCGATACATTATCGTCAGTTTGTCGACCGGGACAGCGAGCAGTTTGGCATCGCCGCCGGCCTCATCTTCCATCTCCAGCATGCCGATCGGACGGCAGCGGACGACCACCCCCGGCGGCAGAGCGAACTGAGCCAGTACCAAGACATCAACCGGGTCGCCATCATCAGAGATGGTGTGCGGAATATAGCCGTAGTTGCAGGGGTAATGCATGGCCGTGGACATGAAACGATCGACGAAAATCGCCCCGCTGGCCTTGTCGACCTCGTATTTGACCGGGTCGGCGTGCATCGGAATCTCGATGATGACATTGAAATCATTGGGGAGGGAGTTGCCTGAGGGGACGTTGTTCAGCGCCATGTTGGTTTCTCGTGAAAGGGTGTTTGAAAATCGTCGGGATGTTCACAGTAGTGTAGTAGCTGATACGGCTTATACCAGGATAATAGGCGAAAAGTTTCTTCACCATTAACGTCCAAGGATGACAGCGCCGATCACGCTGGCATCAGGGTGAGCTGTTCGATAGCCCGGAAGCGGCTTCTCAGCTCGGGGTAGCGAGCAACCCGTGTAACCAGGTCTCGATGTCGCGCAACTCTTCCATGCAGACCGTATGCTCGGCATTGTAGGTGTGCCACTGCAGTGGGTAGCCCATGGTCTGCAAGCGCTCACCCGAGCGCTGCCCCAGTGCGCAGGGGATCACCGTATCGCCACGGCCGTGTGCCATGAAAATCGGCACTGCGCGGTTGGCCGCGTGCGCTTCTGCCGGTAGCGTATCGGCCAGCGGCAGGTAGGTCGACAGGGCCAGGATGCCTGCCAGTCTCTGCTTATGACGCAAGCCGGCATGCAAGGCAACGGCTCCGCCCTGCGAGAAACCAGCGAGCACAATATGCTCGTCGGCGATGCCACGCGTATTCTCGCGGGCGATCAGGGCTTCGATCTGCAAGGCCGATTCGCGCACGCCCTGCGGGTCTTCACGCCGATCCGAGAAATCAGGCGAGACGATGTCGTACCAGGCACGCATCACATAGCCGCCGTTGATCGTGACCGGCCGCATCGGCGCATGCGGGAAAACGAAGCGGATGGCCGGCAGGTCCGCAAGGTCGAGTTCATCGACAATCGGCTCGAAATCATGTCCATCGGCCCCCAGGCCATGCAACCAGATGACGGCGCAGGCCGGGTTGGAACCGGTTTCGATTTCGACGGCAGGCAGCAAGGATATGGAATTTACAGAAAGGTGTTCGATATTGGTCACGACAGGCCTCTTCGGTAGGGTGGACGGGCTCTATTGTAACCAAGCTGTCGTCTCAAGAACGGGCCGGTGCAAGTGCCACAGAACATACGGTCACGATCTGTGTATCCTATGGTCTCATTGATGGGTGCGGAGCCCTGAAATGTGCCCGGCGATTACCAAGGATAATGTTATGCAATTCGGAAAATTGAAGTTGCGGGTCAGCCTATTGGCCCTTGCGCTGGCCTTGATCGGCTGCTCGCCCACACCGGAAACGGTTGGCGAGATGGCCAAAACGTCGATCCAGGATGTGCTGAAGGTCGATCCTCGCTTCAAGGGCACCGGTGTCGAGGTTGTTCGGGTTCAACTTGCTTTGGACGGCGACAAGCAATACAAAGGGATTGCCAGCATCAGGCACAATGGCGTTGTTCACGAAATTCCGGTAGACGTTCTGGTCGATGGCCTGAGCATCAAATGGAGTACCGCCCCGGATGCTTTTTCGTTTATTCCGCAAACCAGGCCCCCGATGTAAGCTCGCGAACAATTTCTGCCGACAATAGAACGGAATGCGGACAATTTATGTCTCGCA
>JAYSZS010000291.1:0-3869 GCA_043737935.1 Propionivibrio sp.
TCCCTGATCGCCCCGTCAGCGGTCGCAGGATTCATCACTGCCGCCACCGGTTTCAATGCCAAAACAGTACTCATGGTTCGTCTCCATTTCCAGGTCAAACAATGATCAGGCCATGATCTTGAACGAGGCCGCATACTTTTTCGGGTCCTTGCCGTCCCACACCACACCGTCGATCAGCTTGTGGCTGCGCATGTCGCTCTTCGGCAGCGCTACACCGACCGCAGTAGCCGCTTGCTTGTAGATGTCGATACGATTCACGGCCTTGGCCACGGCCAGGTAATCGGGGTCGGACTTCAACAATCCCCAGCGTTTGTGCTGGGTCATGAACCACATGCCGTCCGAGAGATAGGGGAAGTTCACCGCGCCTTCGTTGAAGAACTTCATGTGATTCTTATCGTCCCAGGTCCTGCCCAGGCCATTATCGTAGCGACCGAGCATGCGACCGACAATGACCTCGGAGTCGGTATTCACATACGACTTCTGAGCCACCGTTTCGGCCGTCTTCTGCTTGTTGGCCAGCGAGGCATCGATCCAGCGCGAAGCATCAAGAATCGCTGCCGTCATGGCACGCGCTGTGTTGGGATTTTTGGCTGTCCATTCAGCGGTGGTACCCAGCACCTTCTCTGGATGGTCGATCCATATATCTTGGGTAGTGGCGACACTGAAACCGATCTTGTCGATGATGGCACGCTGATTCCACGGCTCGCCGACGCAATAGCCGTCCATGTTGCCGACGCGCATGTTGGCCACCATTTGCGGGGGCGGTACGACAATGTTCTTGATGTCCTTGAACGGGTCGATGCCGTAAGTCGCCATCCAGTAGTAGAGCCACATCGCGTGCGTGCCGGTGGGAAAGGTCTGGGCGAAGGTGTATTCCCTTTCTTTTTTTGCGATCAGCCGGGCGAGCAAGGCGCCATCGATCGCCCCTTTGTCCCTCAGTTGATTGGCCAGCGTGATGCCCTGGCCGTTGTTGTTCAGCGTCATCAGCACGTTCATGTCTTTCTTCGGCCCGCCCAGTCCCAGATGCACGCCATACACCAGGCCGTAGAGCACATGCGCCGCATCGAGCTCGCCATTTACCAGCTTGTCGCGCACCGAAGCCCACGAGGCTTCCTTGGTCGGGATGATCTTGATGCCGTATTTCTCGTCAAATTTCTGTACCGCAGCCATCACCACCGATGAGCAGTCGGTCAGCGGAATGAAGCCGATGCGCACTTCCTTTTTCTCCGGTGCATCGGAACCGGCGGCCCAGGCGGCCGAACGAATCGCCGGTACGCTCATGAGTGCTGCTCCGGCAGCCAGGGTAACGCTGTGACGTAGAAAGTCACGCCTTTGAGTGGAATCCTTGTCATGGCTCATCTCGCAATCTCCGAAATTTGAAACAAAAAAAGGCGCCTGTAGCGAAACCCGGAAAAGCACATTCCAATGCTTTTACCTGTCACGCCACAGACGCCATTGTCTTTTGCCCGGAACCGCCGTTGATCCCGTGCCTGAATTGATTACAGCAATTGCTGTGCCAGAATGTCCGTATTCAGCTTGAACCATTGATTGACGGGCTTCCCGGCCGGAATCGGACCTGCCAGGCGGACGCCTCGGGCCCTCAATTGCTGCACCGCATCAGTGCAGCATCGTTCCGACTGCACCAACTCAGAGCAGCAGCCTGGCCATCGCCAGCAGATCGCCAGCCACTTTCGCCAGCGGCTGGGCACGTTCCATGGCCAGCTTGCGCAGCACCGCGTAGGCCTCATCTTCCGCCATGCCACGCGTTTTCATCAGGATGCCCTTGGCCTGTTCCACCACCTTGCGTTCGGAGAGCTTCCTGGTTGCTACAGCCAACTCCTGCTTCACCGACTGATGCGATTCAAAACGGGCAATCGCCACATCGATGATCGGTTTCAGCCGCGCCAGATCGAGGTTATCCACCACATAAGCCGAGACACCAGCCTTGAAGGCAGCGCGTATCACGTCGGTATCGTCCTCGGGCGTCAGGATGATCACCGGTCGCGGCATGTCGCGGTCCATCACCGCCAGATTCTCCAGCGTATCGCGTGAAGGAGAATCGGTCTCGATCAGGATAATGTCGGGTTTGATACGCTCGATTTGTGCGGTGAGATCCAGTGCCGAGGGCAACACCGCCGCGACCTGATGGCCAGCCATGGCCAGCCCGCCGCACAGTTCGGCAGCCCGGACACGAGAGTCATCGATAACAAGAATACGGAGCATCACCTCCGTGAAGCAAACGACGTGCCAGCAGAGGCTTTCGCTGCGTGATAGCCAACAATTGCCTTGATCTCTTAGTTTGGAAACAACAACCGGCTTAAGTGTCTGAACAGAGCTGATTATTCGCAGCCTTGGCCCGCGGGGCAGGACCGACTATTCACCAGAATACGTCACACCGGCGCACCCTATGGACTCAGGCCATGTCGAGGGGTGCGCCGGAACGACGCGCCACCACTAATCACAAGCCCGCTGGTCAGGTTGGGTTGCGCAATCACGACTTACGCGAACTTCACCCGGACTGGAGCTAGGGCGTATCCCTGTCTGCCGGCTGATCGACCGCCGGCAAGACCAGCACGACGCGCAGGCCGCCCAGTGGCGACTCGGCCAGTTCGACCCGACCGCCGTAAAGGCGCGCCAGATCGTCGACAATGGCCAGCCCGAGACCGGAACCGGGCACCTGTTCATCCGCCCTTTCGCCGCGGCTCAGCACCCGCTCGCGCTCGCCTTCGGCGATACCGCGCCCATCATCGTCGATGGCCATCAGCAGTTCGCCGCCGCTCATCGCCAGCGACACCTCGATCCGCCGCACAGCCCATTTGCAGGCGTTGTCGAGCAGATTGCCCAGCATCTCCTGCACGTCCTGCTCTTCGCCGCGAAAGACCGCCGACAGGCTGAGCGGATGGACAACAAATTCTAGATTGCGCTCGACATGAATTCGCCGCATCACTCGCAGCAACCCGTCGAGGACCGGCAATACGACTGTGCGCGCACCCGGAAAACGCACCGAGGCCGCGGCTCTTGAGCGGCTCAGGTGGTAGTCGATCTGCTTTCTCGCCACGGCAACCTGGGCTGTTACCAGTTGCTCCAGCCCGCCCGACTTTGCGCCCGCCGCGTTGGCGATCGCACTCAGCGGCGTCTTCAGGGCATGCGCCAGATTTCCTGCCTGGGTTCGCGCCCGTTCGATGACTTCGGCATTCTGGGTCAGGACACTGTTGAACTCTTCGACCAGGGGCTGGACTTCGCCGGGGAAACGTCCTTCCAGTTTTTGCGTGCTTCCGTTGCGCACGGCGGCCAGGGCGCCGTGCAGACGCCTGAGCGGAGCGAGCCCGACCAGCACCTGAGTGACAACGGCCAGCCCCAGCCCGAGGCCGAGCAGCCCCAGCGCCAGCCACAGCATGCCCTTGAACTTTTCCACTGGCGCGTGCATTTGCTGCTCGTCGGCAGCGACGATCAGCCGGAAGCCCTGGCCGGGCCGATCCGCTGCATCATCAATAATGACCACACGTTCGACCACGCCCAGCCTGGCATTAGCGGGGCCAGGAACGCTATGCTGATGAACTTATCCATCCGTGGCGTATCGGCGGGCAGCCTGAGCACCTCATCCCAAAGCGAGCGAGAGCGCAACAGGCCAAGGGCGGCGTTGGGCGACGAACCCATACGATCGATCGGCCAGTAAATTCCCGAGTAGGGCTTGCTGAAGCGCGGATCGCTCTGTGCTGCGGAGAGCACCGGCTGCCCGGCCTGATCGACCACCAGATGCGCCGCCAGTTGGTCGAGATGGGTGTTGAGCTCGGCGTGAAACTGCATGGCGACGTGCTGACTGAACAAGCTGCCCAGCACCCAGCCGGCAGCGACAATCGAGACCGCGA
>JAYSZS010000292.1:0-18591 GCA_043737935.1 Propionivibrio sp.
TAAGTCTGGCGTTGGCGCAGTACCTCAAGATGTGCATCCGGTTCGTCCAGCAGCAGAACCGTGCGCGGATTGGCATACAGGTGTGCCAGGATCAGCAAGGTTTGCTGCAAGCCCCGGCCGGAAGAGGAGAGATCCAGCCGGGTGCCGGATTTTTCCTCATACGCCATGACAATTTCGCTGCGCTCGGCAACAAACTTCGGGTTAAGCAGTTTCACTCCGAACAGGCGGGATAACTGCTCCGTCAGCGCAATCCAGTCCGCGGAGGGTTTGGCCGCTTTATCGTCCGGCCAGCAGACCCGGTAACACAGGTTGCGCAGCACCTGCGCCGTTTGGCCTTGTCCTATCAACACGCCGATTTCCCCTGGCTGCTTGATGAATTCACGATCCGTCAGCCCGGACATGGGCGGCAACAAGGCCACCTTGGCTTTGGTAGCCAGGTCCGGAATGCCCATCCGCTCGGGCTGTTTGCCCTCGTCAAGTCTGAGTGGGCGGCAATAAAAAGACTCTTCGTTTGCATAATCGAACTCAAGGCCACATGACCATGCCTGATCGTCGGTAATTCCTTCGACCAATATATCTACACGAACGTTTTGCGTTTTTTGTTTTCCCTCTTGCCGTTCCGCGTTGCGGACATGCAGGTCGCGCCAAAGAAGATTGGCGACAGGAACCGGAAGTGCCACCAAATCGCGCCGGTTGATTGCAACGCCTTGCCGCTGGAGTGCCGTGGCTTTCCCCTGGCGTTTTTCAGTCCATCGACGCAATCCAAGCTCCCAGAGGGCTAGTGCCTGAAGCGCGGTTGTCTTCCCGGAGTTGTTTGGGCCGATGAGCACAACAGACTTGCCTAGATCAACCTCGGCCTCGTCAAACCGTTTAAAGTTTTTGATAGTCAGTTTAGTTAGCATTCATATCCCCTTCGTGACTCAGGGCAGGCAAGTCTAGCCCCTCAATCTCCTGCAACGACTTCCCCGCAATCCCATGCAAATCCCCATACATGCCCATCATCGCGCCCATCACGCGCTCGAACTGCTCCTCGCGCTTGGCCCACTGCTTCATTATCACCTTGCGTTCCTTGTCCAGGTCTTCCTGCATCGACGAAAACGCCTCGACGATGGCTTCGTTGCGTTGGCGGAAGCGCGGGCCGGTGAGGTACTGGTAGACCATCTCGGTATTGGTCTGCTGGCCTTCAGAAACTTGTCGCGCCATGCTCACCTGGAGCAGCGTGTGACGCAGGTTGGTGGCGACCGGTAGGGCGGCGCGCGGGTGGGTGACCCAGACGCCATCGACGACCTCGACGACCTCGAAGAAGCTGGTATCGAAGACAAAGCTCATGCTTCGGCCCCATGCAGGACACGTTCCTCGAATCCGGCATAGCTCTTGAACTTGATACCCAGAAGATCGGCGGCATGTTCCAGAGTGATCTGATGCCGGTAATGACGACTGACGACCTCCCTGGCGAAACGGTCGCTGATGTACGCCCCCTGGTTGAGATACCAGTTGCCCCCACCGACCTGCTGCTTCTGCGCCGCCCAGAACCTGGCCTTGCTTTCATAGAAAGCCTTGCTGACTCGTCCCATATTGAGAAAGCACCGCAAGATCGCCTCCCGGCTGACGTCATATCGATCGGCGAGATTCGAGAAGTGCGCTTCGTTTGCGTTTTCCACGTCAGTTGGAAACTGCTTCGCCTGGGTGGCAAAGTCCGTTCCCGGTATCAGCACCTCGGCGGCGATGGCGTTACAGAAGCGCTCGATCCTTTTTGCTTGCTTGGGCAATTGCTCGATATAGCTCTTATCGAACTTGCTCAAGCCGCTCATGCTCAACAATAGATGCGCGAGTTCGTGCAGCAGGCTGAATATCAGGCGGGTCTTGGTCGTGCTGTTGTTCAGATAGATGACCGGCAGATGCTCGTCCATCAGGCAGAAGCCGGAAATGTCCTTCTGCTTGAAAGCGGCCTTGAAGATGAAGACGCCGCAGCCTTCAATCGTTTTGCGCCACTCTTTCAGCGCCTGCGCGTCGCTTTTCCAGGCCGTTTGCTGATCGAGCGAGATGCCCTGGTAATCGCGAATGACTGCTGCCTGCGAGGCGACATCTTTCGACTGCGAAAGCGTGATGGCTTTCCAGATAGGGCGCTCGGCGGGGTTGTGGCCGTCGAACAACTCCTGCAGTCCGATCTGGTAGGCGTGGGCGCGGCGGATGTGCAGATAGGTGTCGCGCGCCAGAGTTTGCATATCCGCGTCAGGCAGTGTGCGGAACTCCCGCTGCGGAAGGGCTTCTTCCGGCGGGGAGGGCAGAAAAAAGATCGCCAGCGGGCGCTTGTATATTTGATAAGCCAACTTTTCCTGTTGCGGATAGGTCGGCGCAGCTCTGCCGTCTACCCATGCCTCGATCTCTTCGGGATGCCGCTTGAGCATGTCGGCAACATCGGTAACGGTCAGCCCGACCGATTTTCTGGCCCAACGAAGAATCTCCGGCTCAATGCCGTTAACTGAATCATGTTTCATAGGTGATATTCCCACGCTACCAATTTCGCCAATTTTGAGGGAATTAAACCTCTCGTAATCAAGAAGTTATTATTTTTTTTCCTGTTGGGATAGCGATATTCGCAAACCATTCGGGAAACTCCTTTGACGACTTGGACATCATTTTGCCGGCGCCGGTAAAATGATGTCCAAGGTCGATTCCCAATCATCGACGCCAAGGACCAGTTCTTTGCAGTTCATCCTTGCTGCTCCTTCCTCTCGCGGTGACGCGATTTACAAACGGCATGACGAGTTTAGCCGCTTGGAGGCTCACCAAGCGAGCCATTCTGACAGCGCTCGAAAATCGTCGCTGGCGACACGGCGCCCAACGGGATGTTTTTGCTTTCGCCCTTGAATCTCATTCGACCCGAATGAAACTGATTTTTCGTTTCTTCTCTGCTGGCAGAGTCGCAATTTATCGAATGGCATGACCAGTATATCTGCCTGGAGGCTCACCAGGCGCGTCGATCAGAGCATTGCGATCGGGGTCAGAGACATTTAACCTTGATGAAATCTGGAATTCACGCTGACCCCTTTCGGCTTTTCGGCTAGGACATCCTGATGAGACCAGGTAATCTTCGGCATAAGTGGCATCAATTATGAGCATATCAACGTTGAAGCGATTCACTAATGGCAACTACGCCATTCCCCCAGCCACGGCTTGGTACCTTTCGGACCTGGGCGAATTTCGCGGCAAGCAGGAGCTCTATACCCGGCAGTCACCTCAGCGCCTCAAGGCTCTGCGCGAGCATGCGCTAATCGAAAGCGCGGTCTCCTCGAACCGAATTGAGGGTGTTTCCGTCGAACCTTCACGGGTGCGCGATGTGCTGGTGTCACCGGAGCCCCTGTTCCGTGATCGTGACGAGGAAGAGGTGCGTGGCTACCGCGATGCCCTGACATGGATCCATCAGGACGCGCAGCACATCACAGTCTCCAGCGAAACTATCCAACGGCTACACGCCATGACACGCGGACAGATCTGGGATGCAGGTCTGTACAAGGAGAAGGATGGAGACATTATCGAGCGTTATCCGGATGGTAGAGAACGAATTCGCTTTCGCACCGTACCCGCCAAGGAAACGCTAGCAGCCATGACGCAGTTGGTTGGTGATTGGCAGGCCTGCCTGGAAGAGCGCTGGGTGCCGCCGCTCATCGCGCTGGCGGCGTTCAATCTCGATTTCTTGTGCATCCATCCGTTCCGCGATGGCAATGGCCGAGTTTCCCGTTTGCTCTGGCTGTTACAGAGTTGTCAACTGGGCATCGAGGTCGGTCGCTACATCAGCCTGGATCGCCTGATTGAGCAGAACAAGGATCGGTATTACGAAACCCTGGAGCAAAGCTCGCAGGGCTGGCATGAAGACAAGCATGATCCGTGGCCATATATCAACTTCGTCCTGTTCATTCTCAAGACAGCGTATCGGGAATTTGTCGAACGGATTGGGGAGACTTCGGACCCACGCGGCTCGAAAACCCAACGGGTGCTGGAATCGATCAGCAAGATGCCGAACACGTTTTCCTTGACCGACCTGGAGCGTGCCTGCCTTGGGGTAAGCCGCGACATGATCCGGCGAGTGTTGACTACCCAGAAAGGTCAAACGGTCGATTGCATCGGTCGCGGTCCGGGCGCGCTCTGGCAGAAAAGAGGTAATTAGCTTGAAAGAGTGTAATAAAGTGGGTAATGCCTGCAGCAGGCCGCAATCCTGGAGGCCATCGAGGCCAGTGCCATTTACCTTGATGAAATCTGGAATTTACGCTGACACTTTCGGCTGGTTCTTTCGGCTTCTTTCGTGATAGCAAAGCATGGCGGCAGTTGAAGTGGCGATCTGATTCCGGTTATCCAGAACGTGCAATCCAGTAGGTCGGGTTGGCACAGCGTCGCCCAGGAGGATTTGCTTCGCAGCATATCTCGACAATCGTAGGATGCGGCTTACGCTGCCGTCGGGTTACGCTGCGCTAACCCGACCTACGTTTTTCAACTTCAATCACAAACCCATCTTAGGCAGCTTCGAGTCGGGATACAGATTGCGCAGCACCTGCTCGATTGCCCGACCTGCGCATCGCTTAAACTGTTCTTCTAGGTGGCGACGATCCACCTCCGTCCCGCCGAGGGCAAGCTTGGGAAGATCGGCCGAATTACCCTCAATCACTCGCTGAACTTCGGAACGCCAGTGTTCCGGATGCTCGGACCGGCTCCACTCGCCGCGGCCCCGGCCGAAATGTGCAACCGCAAGGTAGAGAAGCAAGGTGTCGGAGAAGAATCGCTCGATTGATTCCTGATTCCAGCGCACGACAGTGCCGTCCTTGCCAGTCATCTGGTTATAGCCTTTGGCCACGCCGGCAAAACCAAGCCCTCCGAGCACTGCCCCGGCGAGCGCTCCGGCACCCAGGGTGATTCCCCCTGCCATCAGGTCGGTCGCCAGGCCGGAAATCGCTCCCGACACGACGGCGCCAACCACCGCAGCGCTGCCTTCACTAACCTCCTCGTCAATCGAAAGATCCTGTTGAACGCGGTTCAGAATCTCCCTGGCCGCCTCACCCTTGAGGCCGTTCAGTTCGATGAGCTGATCTGTCAGCGACTTCATCGAGACAGCGGCACGTTCTGCCAGTCGCTCCATCGCCCTCGCCGCGGGCGGCGCATCCTTTTCGTCAGACCGTCCGAACTTGCGCGCCATCGCCTTGAGCTTGCCGCTTAGCCCATCGCTCTCGAAGTGCTCGCTGTCCGATGCCAAAGTGGCCAGGAATTTTCCGATGGCGGCAACCGATAACCGATAGTCTTTGATCCGTTCGGCGACCCAGGACATCTGAAGTCCTTCGAATGCGGCTTTCTTGGAGTCCGGTATCGCCCTGCCAATCATCTCGAAGAGGGCTATCTCCTGAATCCAGCAGCGCGCAAAGGCATCCATCGGCAGGATGCCGAAAACGCAGGGGAAGCGATCCATATAATGGCGCCACGCGGCCTGATCCTTTTCCTCGGCGTCCTTTGGGCGCGGCCTCCCCATCTGGTTTAGCAACACCAGGACCGGCTTCTCGACCCATGAAAGGATTTGCATCTCCGCCTCGACATAGGCGACGGCCGAGGGCGACTCCGAGGCATTGACCAGGTAGAGGATTACGTCAGCCTGTTCCCGCACATTCTTCATGGCTTGCTGGCTTGACCACAGGGGCCTCGACATCCAGCGATCCCAAACCTCCGCAAGGAACCAGCCGATAGGGTTACCGCGCTGGCTCAGGCGTTTGGCAAGCCGGACGCTGTCGCCAAAACCCGGGGTATCCCAGAGGGTGAGTGAAGCAGACTGACTATCCTGTATCAGCAGGTGGGGCTCGGGCAACGCCGTCACATGCGGCCGGTCTCCGATCTCGCCAATATCCATTTTCAGAAGGGTGCGCGCCAGCGTGGTCTTGCCGACGTTGGTATGCGAGACAAGGCTCAGGTTGATCGACAGGTTCTCGCTACTCATGGCGACCACCGCCTTCTTCTGCCCATGCCGACTCGAAGTTCCTGCGCAACTCAGCGCTACCCTCGTCGGCCAGATCGCCGATGACGCAAGGGACTCCACAGTCCGCCAGAAAGCGGCGCCAGAGCTTCGTCCGCTGTTCCAGCCGGTCTCCCGTGCTGCCGAAGCGCGCTTTGAATTCAAGGCTATCAACGAGGGAAATGACGGAATGTCCGGTCGGCACCTTAAGTTTCAGCGCCTTGAGGAAGACGCCGTGATTCTCGCTTTCCGGGGTCGAAGCCAGATCGAACAGCGCAAGATGGATCGAATCCTGGCTTTTAAAGGCCAGCACCGGCATCTCGTCCTCCCCACCAAACTGAACCGTATCCAGAATTCTGACGCTGCTTGGTGTGCCAAAAACGCTCTGCACGACTTGATTGAGCGCGATAGCCGACGCGGGAAGTAGCGCTTTGGCATAGGGAATGACGACAACATCCTTGGGCTTCCTGGCGTACCTTGCGGCCAGTTTCTGGAAGTAGCCGTGTGTGAGGTCGATGGGAAACCGACGATCGAACATTCTCAGCCGAAAGGAGGCGAAGGAGGACAGGGCTAGGCGCGGCAGAATCACCAGGGCAGTAGCGAGGAACGCCACGAGATGAAGCCAGGGACGGGCGCCGATCAGTCCACCGCCTGCCGAGAAGCGCATCAGTTCGACAGTCGAGGGGTCCGGTGCGGCAAGGCCAAAAGTGATCGGCATCCAGTTGAAAAATGCGGCCAGGGCCGTGCTGATGTCGGACGCGTCCAGAAGCGTACTTTCCCAGCCGACACGGTATTCGGTGTAAAACCCGCGCGAATAGATTGCCACGATCAACCCGAACACGAACATGGCCGCCGCTATATGGAATATCCGCTCGACCCGCGCACTGGTAAGCGGCAGGCACAGCCTGGCCCAGTCCGCCTGACAACGCACGCTCAGTGAAATCTTCTCAGCATTCTGTTGGCCAAGGCCGGCATTCGGATAGCCGGAAAGTCTGCTTTCCAACCATCGCCGTATCCAGCCCTTGAAGCCGAAAAGTCCCAGGACGGGTCGCAGGAGAAGAAGCCAGACATAAATTGCCAGGTTCCAGATGATGATCGCGACGAACGGCAGCGCCAGAAGATTGACTTGCCGGGAATCGCCGATCTGATCGGTGAGGATTCCAGCAATCGAGGCGAGCAAAATGATCGCCCATCCAAAAAACGTGCCCCCCTTGAAGCGTTTTTCCAGTACTCGCTGCAGATCCGGACGACGATCGGAGATACGCTGCCAGGCGATGCGTGCCCGGGTAGCGATAAAGCGCTCGATGGGCGCGGCATCTCCCAGCTCCTGGGTGGCGAGGCGGGTGGCCCAATCCGCATCATCGCTTGACCAGATCTCTGCCCCGGCTGACGAGGTTTCAATCGTCCTGACCAGGCTGACGATCATTGCGTTTGATTGATTCATGAAAAATTCGTCTGCTTCAGTAGTGAGTCATTCCTTCGACACGGCACGATGATAATTGCAACTGCGCGAACAGTATGGAGTTGTCTTCATAGCGATTCAAATTCAGCCTGGATGTCGTCTATGGTTTGCTGGCCGAGTCCGGCCTGCTTGGCAAATTCGGGCCAGTTATCGATTGCGGCGCGCACATCCTCGAGCGCATCCTGCGGGCGGCGGAGGCCGAAGCGGTCGGCCTCGGCCAACAGATCGGCACGGGTGATGCCGCTGAATTTGCCATTGACGCTCATGAGGTGCTGATACGTCCACTCCCCCTTGGGGTTGTAGGCATGAGTCACGACAAAGGCCGGTGCGAGTTCCCACGTGCCGCCTTGCTTCAGGCGGAAGGCAAAGTTTTTGCTGTGGTCGTCGCAGTTCCTGGCCATGACGTTGAAGGCCATGCGGCGGAAGGCTTGACCGAAAGCCTCGTCACCCAGTTTGAGTTGCGCGATGGCCATGAAGAGTTGGGCATAGGCGTGGGTGGCGCGCTGCTTGTAGTCGAGATGGCTCATGGCGCAGAACGTCTGCACGTGGTGCCTGACCGTTTGTCCTTCGGCGATATCGCGGTCGAAGCGGCGGGTCATGAAATGGGCGCGTCCGCTCTCTTCCAGCAACCGACAAGGCGACATGCGGATACCGGCGGCTTTGGCCATCAAATGGTAGGCGTATTCGATGCGACCGTAATGGGCACTGCCACCGAGCTCGGCGTCGGTGCCGACGCCATCGAACTTGAGCAGCCAGTGTTCAAAGCCCGGTGCGGCATCGAATTGGCCACTGCGTATCTGATCGGTCTGCGGGTTCCAGGCGACGACGGCCTTGGCGCGTGCCCCACCGGCGCTGGTGCCGACGCGGATGATGTTGGCCAATGCGGCCTGGGCCTGAACATCGCCTGACAGGTCGCCATGCACTACCTTACGCGCGACTTCGACAAGGTTATTCATTTCCAGGGGTTCGGCGCTCTCGCGGTGAGCGCTGCGTGCGGGCTTGAACTCCAGGGCGCCCATGCCTCGCCTGCCCATGTAGGCCAGTCGGTCGAGCGTGGAAATGGCGCGCTGTTCGACACCCCTGGTGCTCATCCAGGCGTCGATCAGGGCGTTGCCGAAGTCGTCGGGCAGGGCATCGGCCAGAAGGCCAGGCAGGCGTTTAAAGCCCGGCACGGCGGCCAGCTCGGGGAAGGCGAAGCTTGGGCGCAGGTCGTCGAGCGGCATGGTCAGCGGGGCAAGCTCGATGCCGGTGCGCCGCCAGGCCGGGGCATAGGCAAAGACGTAGCAGCCCAGACGTGGGTTGGGCGCCACCGCGCCGACGCGTCGGCTCCAGATGCGGACTTCGATGACCGGGGTGTCCATGCGGCGCTAGCCTGCCGAATCCTGCTTGCGCGGGCGTCGTGCGCGCTGCGGCTGTTTGGCCTGTCGGAGCAGGTCGAGCGGATTGACGCTGGCCTCCGGGGCAAGGAGGTCGATCCCTTGCAGGTAGTCCATTGCTTTCAAGACCCGCAACAAGGTTTCCACGGTTGAACCCCGCCCACCTTCGAGATTACGCAGGGCTTTTTCCGAGATGCCGGCTTTTTCCGCCGTCGTGCGCTGGCCCAGGTTGCGGTTTAGACGCATCCGCTTCAGACGCTCTCCCAGGAGTTCCTGAAGTTCATTTGGGGCTGAGAAAGATAGCGTTCCCATTAATTTTTATAAACGGTAACTATGTGCCTGTTATATGCTTAATTACCGATTAACCGGAATAGTTTTACCTTTATATCACAACTGAACTGGCGTATCCGTTTGTTTCTCGATGACTGCGTGTGCGCGCTTGGGGAGATATAGGCCCAGGCGAAGCGCTGAACAAGCCGTCACACAGGTGGAAGCCGGTGGAAGCCGGTGTGCAGTGCCTCGATTTTCTGGATAACCGGCTTTTGCCCCGAAGGAAATACCCCCTGGGGGCGCCGGAATGACGTTGTGAGACTGATCAGCGGCTCCCTATCTGCCAGGGGTTACTGGCCGCTTTAACGGCGTCAGCCAATGCACCAACTGCCGGGTCACCTCAGGGCTGCTCAGCAACGCCAGGTGGTTCATGCGGAAGAATATCCTTTGCGAATCTTGCGTAAAGATCAGCGATCGCCGGGCGTCGTTATGCTGTCCGAGTGCGCTGTGCAGCGGCATCAACCCGTCACCGATCAGGCGCTCGGCAAGCTTGCTGCGTCTGGCGGCGGTGGTCGCCGCTACGGTGTAGCAGGCCACACCCTCGGGCAGGGGCAGCGGCTGACGGGTGTCGGATTGGTTATGAAAACGATCATGGCCCTGCCAGTCTTCGTCCACTACATTGCCATGGCGCAGGTCGGTAATGCCGGCGCTGCGCAGCTTGCCGAGCCTGGCAAAAGGCGAGGTGTAGGGCGTGCTGCCGAGAAGGGCGTCTAGCTGGTTGCCGGCCCGTTCCAGCGGTGAGCCATGGTGTGGCACGCCCAGGAATACGATGCTTTTCAGATGTTGCGACCAGTGCAGGCTGTCCTGTCTGGCGTAGTGGGCCGCGCTGCGGATCAGCAAGCCGCCCATGCTATGCGCCACCACGGTGAGTTCTTCAATGGGCAGCGGCCAGTGTTTGGCCAGCTCTTGCAAAAGAGCTGACAATTCGCGCCCATTTTGCGAGGTGTGCAAGCCTGAGTTGTAGCGCAGCGTGACGGGGGTGTAACCCAGCGTCGAAGCCAGTGTTGCCCCATGGTCGACGACCTGCCCGTGATGCTCTGTGTGCCACTGCAAGTCGTTCATGCACAGGCCGTGAATCAGCAACAAAACCTTTCCGGTGGCCTCGGGCATCGGTGGCAGCGCCTGCCAGTTCAGCACTTCACCCCGATAGCGCAGCGTCATCGCGATGGCGAAGGGGTTGTTGCTGGCGAGCAGGCGGTCGCCGATCACGCCATTGAGTGCGGCAAGAACCGCTTCGCGCTGGGGCGTTGTGGATTGGGCCTCCGCGGCCGATTCAAGCGGGGGTTGCAGTCTGACCAGCAGCGAGTCCACGCCTTTGCCAAGCAACTGCGTAGCGCTATTGATGCTCCGGTAGACCAGGCCGGTGATACCGCCGGTTTGCCCCGGGGTCTTCCCGCCGGATACGCCGAGGGTGTTCCAGACCGACTGGTGCACACCTTCGACGATCCGCGTCACGCCCATGGTGGCCTGCGTCGCCAGTTGGGCCAGGCTACGGAGGTCTGCGGTGCGCAAGTGCTTGAGCTGGTTTTTGGCGGCGGGTTTGTGCATTTGCAGGTAGATTAACTCATTCGTAGTCTCCGGAATCGGTGTTTTGTCATTCCGGCGAAGGCCGTAATCCAGATTTGTACATCTGATCATGATGTTGGTAAAACTGTTTTGAAGAACAAACTGGATTCCGGGTCAAGCCCGGAATGACCGTAATTCTCAGGGCGATGAATAATTCCCGCAAAACAAAAAGTGGCTGTTAGCATTCGCCATCCGGAACCAAGGAAAAGGATGACTCATGCGACTCGATGACCAGAATGAAAGCAATAACGTCGAAGACCGGCGCGGCGTGGGAGGCGGTGGCGGCATAGGGCGCGGTAGCCTGGGGATTGGCACCATTGTCGTCGCCCTCGCCGCCAGCTATTTTTTCGGCATCGACCCCTCGGTGATTCTCGGTCTCGCCTCGAACATTCAAGACCAGTCGCCGCCGCAAGTGAGTGAACACAAGCCGCCACCCAATGACGAGATGGGACGCTTTGTCTCGAAGATACTGGCCAGTACCGAAACTACGTGGACGCAGGTTTTCCAGGAAGGCGGCTCGCGCTACCAGGAGCCGAAGCTGGTGCTTTTTAGCGGGGCAACGCCAACGGCCTGCGGCACCGGGCAGGCGGCGATGGGGCCGTTTTATTGCCCCGGCGATCAAAAAGTGTACATCGACCTCTCCTTCTACCGTGACCTGAAGGATCGCTTCCGTGCGCCAGGTGAGTTCGCCCAAGCCTACGTGATCGCCCACGAAGTCGGCCACCATGTGCAGAATCTGCTTGGCATTTCAGACAAGGTGCGTCAGGCACAGCAAGGCGCCAGCAAGGCCAGGGCGAATGAGTTGTCGGTAAGGCTTGAATTGCAGGCCGACTGTTTTGCCGGGGTATGGGGAAACCGCGCCGATGCGGCCAAAAACATCATCGAACCCGGCGAGATCGGGCAGGCGCTGAACGCTGCGTCGGCCATCGGCGACGACCGCTTGCAACAGCAAACGCAAGGCCGCATCGTCCCGGAATCCTTCACCCACGGCACCTCCGAGCAACGCATGCGCTGGTTCAAGCGCGGCATGGACAGCGGCGATCTGCGCCAGTGCGATACCTTCAAGGCCGCGTCGCTGTAAGGCACGTATCCCACCCAATGATCTGCTTGGCATGGATTACCTCCCGTCGGCGGGCGGCGGCTTTGTTGTTTCTGGCTTTGCCGGGCATCGTCCTCGCCCTGCCGAAAGCGTCGAGCGTTCCCGGCGGGGTCGCGCTGATCGGACTGGGCGCCGTTTCGGGCAGCGCCAGCCCCAGCCCCCCTCGCGCCTGGTTCGGCGAGCAGCGCGTTCTGGTGACCAGAGAAGACGGACAGTGGGTCGCCGTACTTGGCCTCGCGCTTGATCTGCCGCCAGGCAGCCATCAACTTCGCGTCAATGTCGGGGGCGAAGAGAAGTTCCTGCCCTTTGCAGTCAATGCCAAAAACTACCCCGAGCAACGCATCACGCTGAAGGACTCAAGCAAGGTGAACCTCTCGCCGGTCGACGAGGCGCGCGCCGTCAGCGAGATCGCCGTCATCCAGGCGTTGAAGCGGCACTGGCGCGATGCGGACGATACATTCAGCAACTTCCTGCTGCCTGCCGAAGGGCGGCTGGCCAGCCGCTTCGGCTTGCGCCGCATCTTCAATGGCGAACCGCGCTCGCCGCATTCCGGCCTCGACGTGGCCGTGCCGCGCGGAACCCCGATCAAGGCCAGCGCGCAGGGCCGGGTGCTGGCGGTCGATGACTATTTCTTCAACGGGAATACGGTGTTCATCGATCACGGCAACGGGCTGATCAGCATGTACTGTCACCTTGACCGCATCGACGTGCAGGCCGGCGATGCAGTCGCCCAGGGTCAGCGTATCGGACTTTCCGGAATGACCGGACGCGCCAGCGGCCCGCACCTGCACTGGAGCGTGGTGCTCAACGGCGTGATGGTCGATCCGGAGTTGTTCATTGCGTCGAGCAGGCGCGTTCGCTAAAACGACTCGTCATCGCGCAAAAACCGCCACTGCCCGAGTGGCAAATCACCCAGTTTTACCTTGCCGATGCGAACCCGCTTGAGCCCGACGGCGCGCAGGCCGACCAGTTCGCACATGCGGCGGATTTGCCGCTTGCGTCCTTCGTTGAGCACAAAGCGAAGCTGGTCATCGTTCAGCCATTCGACCCTGGCCGGCTTGAGCTTGCGCTCGTCGAGACTGAGCCCATGATTCAACAGCGCCAGTCCCCTGGCGTCGAGGCGACCTTCGACACGCACCAGATATTCCTTGTCGACGCTCGTGTTTTCACCGATCAACTGGCGTGCTACCCGGCCATCCTGCGTCAGTACGAGCAGGCCGGTGGAGTCGATATCGAGACGCCCGGCCGGCGCCAGCCCTTTCAGGTGTGAGGCATGGAAGCGTGGTGTATCGAGGGTGCCGTATTGATTTTCCGGCAACACCAGCGTAACGGCCGGCGTGAAGCCCGGTTCCGGCTGCCCTGAGACATAGCCGACCGGCTTGTGCAGCAGGATGGTCATCTGCTGCTGTTGCGCGGCGCGTGCTCCCTTGTCCAGCTTGATAGTCGCCGAGGGATCGGCCCGTGTGCCGAGTTCGGTAATGCGATCACCATCGATGAAAACCCAGCCACGCTCAATGTAGGTATCGGCCTCGCGCCGGGAGCACAAGCCGCGTTCGGCCATCAGTTTGGAAATGCGCACACCACTCTGAGGCGTCTTGCTGTGCGCGGCTGTAATGGCCGGCGCAGACGGCGGCAAGGCAGGGTGCCTGGACTTCGGCACGACGGGCGCGCGTGAGGGAGTGCCACGCGGCTTTTGTTGCGGCTGGTCTTTCACGGGGGGTGACGAGTTGGTCGTGAACTCGGAGGCCGCGCCGCGTTTGTCGCCTGGCCTGACACCACGCACTGACCTGCGACCCAAGCTGGCGGCACTTCCTTCAGCCCTGACCTGGTCAGGCAAACCCAATGTTTTTCGGGTCGTAGTGGCCATCGATCAATTGATGTCAAGCAGTTCGACTTCAAACACCAGTGTGGCATTGGGCGGAATCACGCCGCCGGCACCGCGGGCACCGTAGCCGAGTTGCGGTGGAATGGTCAGTTTGCGCACGCCACCGACGCGCATGCCCTGCACGCCTTCGTCCCAGCCGGCAATGACATTGCGCTGGCCAAGCGGGAACTCGAAAGGTTCGTCGCGATCCTTGCTCGAATCGAATTTGTTGCCGTTGGTCAGCCAGCCGGTGTAGTGGACACTGACAAACTGGCCGGTTCTGGCAGTCTCGCCGTCGCCTACCTTGATTTCTTCAATCTGCAGACCGGAGTCGGTTGTGGTGATGGACATCGTTTTCCCTCCTGAATTGGAAAGGTGGAGTGTAGACCAGCCAGGCCATTGCGACCAGTTCAACGCGCACCATGATGGCGAAAAGACAAGCGCTAACTCTTGTTCAGTCTTTCAGCTAAACTTGGTGCATTAAAATCCTGCAATGAGGCTTCATGGATATTCGCTCGATCATTGCCCCCGTAATTATGGACAAATTGGCTCTCGAAGAGTTTATTGAAGCACTGCACGACTTGGCGCCAAACATTGAACGCGATATCGCCCGACTGAAGAGCACGCCTGGCGACCACGAAGTCATCAGCAGCCTTTTCCGCTCAATACACAATGTCAAGGGCGATGCGGCTCTGTGCAAAGTCGATCTGGCGGTAGCCATTGTGCATCCGATCGAATCGGTACTTGCGCGTTTTCGTAATGACGAAATTGCTTTCAGTGAAATCATGGCCGAGGCCGTTCTGCTCGCTATCGACCGGCTGGAATTGGCGGCGGCAGGGCTATTCTCCGGTAAGTCTCTCGATGGCCTGCGCCTGCTGGCTCTGGTGCAGGGGCTGGAAAAACTTGCGCTGGCGAGCGCACCCGATATGGACGAGCGTGCCTGTGAGTTGATCGAAGCCGTCACCGGATTCCGGCCAGCCGCCGAAGCATCAAATGCCTTATGTGGTCGCGCCGCATCCATTTCCGGCAATTCAAAATCGCAGGCGGCAAACGATCTTCGTTTCTTCCGTTCGCTGGCCGATCAGCTTGAGGCGCGCTCCCTCCTGTTCAAGGGACGCACCCTGCGTTTGCATCGCCTGTCCATGGAAGCCAATCAAATGATGGGCAAGGGGGTTGATCCGATGCAACTGGAGGCGGCCGTTTACATGCACGACATTGGCATGATGTTTCTGCCGGAGTCGGTATGGTTGAAGCTGGAGCGCATGACCACAGTTGAAAAGCCGATTCTTCACACTCATCCCGGTTACGCCTCCGGCATACTCTCGCGAATGGATGGCTGGAGCGGAGCTGCCGAAATGGTGGCACAACACCATGAAATGCCGAATGGCGAGGGTTATCCCTTGGGCATCAAGGCGAAGGAGATTTGCGCGGGGGCAAAAATCCTGGCGATTGTGGACGCCTTTGAAGCGGTCATGCTGAAGCATGTCAATCGGGGCAGGAACCGCTCCTTGTTGCGGGCCATTGCCGAGATCAATGCCTGCGACAATCAGTTTGCGCCGGAGTGGATCGGGCCTTTCAATCAGGTCATCCGCCGCTCCCTTGAGGCCCGATGATCGAACCCTCAGGTGATCACCCGGCCGATCCGGCGCGGCGCTTCGGCGGTGTACAAAGGCTCTACGGCGCCGACTCAATGGCGCGCTTTCAGGCGGCGCATGTTTGTGTTGTCGGCATCGGCGGCGTTGGTTCATGGGCAGCGGAAGCTCTGGCCCGTTCGGCCATCGGCCAGATCACGCTGATCGACCTTGACATGGTCGCTGAATCGAACGTCAATCGGCAGATCCAGGCGCTCGAGGATGCGTTTGGAAAAGCCAAGACGGATGCCATGGCTGAACGCATTCTGGCGATAAATCCGGCTTGCCGGGTTAACAGGATTGAGGATTTCGTTTCACCGGACAATCTGGATCAATTGCTCGACATGGGCTTCGACTACCTGATCGATGCCATCGATCAGGTGCGTACCAAGGCCGCAATGATCGCCTGGTGCAAAGCTCGCGAGTTACCCCTGATCACGGCCGGCGGTGCGGGTGGACAGATCGACCCAACGCGCATCGGGATCGCTGATCTGGCTCGCACCGTTCAGGATCCGCTGCTTTCAAGGGTGCGCTCGCTGCTGCGCAAGGAATACGGCTTTACCCGCGAGCCAAAAAAGAAATTCGGCGTTCCAGCAGTATTTTCAAGCGAAGCGTTGCGCTATCCGGAAAATCCTGCCGTCTGCGAAGAAATGCCGGCTCTGCTCGGCCTCAACTGCGCTGGCTTTGGCTCTTCGGTGTGCGTCACGGCAACTTTCGGGCTGTTCGCTGCGAGTGAAGTCCTGAAGCATCTGGCCATGGGAAGAAACGAAAGAAACGTTTACTGAGCAACAACTACTTCTCGGTATCGACCCACACACCGAGTCCCTGTGCGTTCAGTTCAAGATCGGTTTCAAATATCTCCAGAATTCCGGAGGCAGGTAATTGGCAGCCAAAGCGCCTGGTTTCATTCAGAAGCAGTTGTTCAAGTTGCTCACGGATTCTGGCATGCCGATCCGCACCCGCGTTTTTCTCGCGCCGGGCAATAGCGACGTGAGCGTCAACCAGCCGGTGCAGTTCAAGGGCTTTTGCAGCGGTGTCGCGGATTTGGCTGAAATGGGTGAGATAGATTGCGCCGGGCTGATAACTCATAAGTAATTCTATCGACGCATGCATGGCCACAGGGTCAAACTGGACCGGCGTCGTTGTCGGGAAAATGAACTGACGAGCATCGGTGTCGAGTTCGCGGTACGACAAACCGAAAATATCCCCGGTAAAGATGTGACCGATTTTATTGTCGACCAGCGCAATGTGATGCCTGGCGTGACCCGGCGTATCGAGGCAACAAAGTTGTCGTCCGGCCAGATCGACATTAAGGCCATGCGTTGCTTCAATAATCCGGCGGGCATCTATCGGCAGTACCTCGCCGTACAAGCGGCGCACCTCTTCCCGGCCATAGACGGCTTCCGCGCCTTCGATCAGTCGATTCGGGTCGGCCATGTGGCGCGCGCCACGCGGGTGAACAACCAGTCGTGCATTGGGAAAGTTTTGCATCATCGCACCCGCACCACCCGCATGATCGAGATGGATGTGAGTCAGGATGACGTAGTCGACGTTGCCGGGCGCAAGGCCGAGTTCATCGAGTGCTGCCATGACACTCGGCAATGAGTTGTTGCAACCGGTGTCAACGAATGCTGCCCGGCTGTTTTCTACGATCAGGTGGATAGCCGCCAGTTGCGGACGCACATAGTCCGCATCGATGGCAAAAATACCGTGTTCGTAACGAATCAGTTTGTGCATGAATAACCCTTATAGTGAAGCCTCTACAAAGCGGCGATATGGTCAAGATTTCGTTCTTATCCGTGAACTGAATTCTTTGCGAAACTTGGCTAGCTTTGGCGCGACGACCACCTGGCAGTAACCCTGATCGGGATTGTTGCTGAAATAGTGCTGGTGATAATCCTCTGCAACGAAAAAGCGTTCTTCAGGGCGCACTTCGGTTACCACCGGCTGTTCCCAGACTTTTTCATTTTCCAGCTCGCCAATAAGCGCGTTGGCCGTTTCTTTTTGTGCCGCAGAATGATAGAAAATAACGGAACGATACTGGCTGCCGATGTCATTTCCCTGCCGATTGAGCGTGGTCGGATCGTGAATCACAAAAAATATTTCGAGCAGTTCCCTATAGCTGATCTGGACCGGGTCGAATGTGATGAGAACCACCTCGGCATGTCCGCTGTGGCCCTCGCAAACTGATCGATACGAGGGATTGTCGGTTTGCCCGCCACAGTAACCCGAGACGACCGACTCAACCCCGGTCACCTGTTCAAATACGGCCTCCAGGCACCAGAAGCAGCCGCCCCCCAGTGTTGCAGTCTCTCGATTGAATTCCGACATGACAAATCTCCGAACGGGGCAAAATTTTTCAGACCGGGTATTCGGGGAAAAGCTCCCGATACAGGGAATGACTGGCAAAAGCGAGCACGGGAAAAGCCAGCAGGAAGAGCGGGAAGATCAGAATGCTAGCGATTATGGTCACCGACAGAATCATTGCCCACAACAGGCAGGGCGCAAGATTGGCAAACACGGCAGTGACGCTCAAAAATACCGCCTGTACAAGTCCGGCCCGACGATAGTAAAGAAGAGGCACCGAGAAAGCTGAAATTGAAAAAATAACGAAGGCCAGAACAGCGCCGAGCAGTGAACTCCAAAGCAGGAAAGAAAGGATATTTTCCGAAGGAGAAAAAAGCATCAGAAGCGACGCCGGGACGCGACCGACCATAAAGCCGTAAAGTACCGCGACATCGGTGACCCAAATCATGAACAACAGAGTACACACGAATGCGATAACCAGCATTTCAGGTGAAGTGCGGGAAAATCCACTGACAATATCCGAAAATGTGCAGCTTTCCTTGCGCGCGATGCGATCCGCCATCGCGAAAAACCCCAAGAGCAGCAGTGGTCCAACCAGCATGAACCCCCCCGCCAGCGGGAAAATCATCGGCGCGAAACTGGCCCGTTCAATTCCGTAAAGAATCAGTATGCCGATAAGCGCGAAAATCATTGCGTAGGTGACACTCAGTGGTCGGGTAATCAAAAACATTTCCCAGCCACGCTTTATTGCTCTGAAAAGCGAATCGAACGTCAGTCGAGCCAAGGCAGGAGCATTATTTTCAGTCATACAATCTCCGATTCAACTGCGGTATTTTGACAGAATTGACCGCGGATGACATTACCTTCATCACAAAGCACGAAGCCCTCGCCGCGGTTATGCGGGGAGGGCTTGTGGTATTGGGGAGCCTGGCGGTGACCTACTTTCGCACACGTAGTATGCACTATC
>JAYSZS010000293.1:0-3860 GCA_043737935.1 Propionivibrio sp.
GATGCGCATCATGGACAGACGCGCCTCTCGGGTGAACCCTATATCACTCATCCGTTGGCCGTCGCTGGTTCGTTGACCGAATGGCGCATGGACGCGCAGGCCATCATGGCCGCCCTGCTCCATGACGTCATGGAGGATACCGCCGTATCCAAAGCCGAGATCGCGGAGCGTTTTGGCAAACCGGTTGCCGATCTGGTCGACGGTCTTTCAAAGCTTGAGAAAATCGAGTTCCAGTCCTATCAGGATGCGCAGGCGGAAAATTTCCGCAAAATGCTGATGGCCATGGCGCACGATCTGCGCATTGTTCTGATCAAACTCGCCGACCGCCTGCACAATTTGCAGACAATGGCCCCCGTCCGCCCTGACAAGCGGCGGCGTGTCGCTATCGAGACACTTGAAATCTATGTTCCCATCGCCACCCGGCTCGGTCTGAACAACATTTCACGGCAATTGCAGGATCTTTCTTTCGAGCACATCCATCCGGTACGCTTCCGGGTGCTGACGCGTGCAATCAAGGCCGTGCGCGGCAATCGGCGCGAACTGCTGTCCAAGATTCTTGAAGGCATCCGCAACAAGCTGCATGAGGAGAACATAGAAGCAGGCGTCTTCGGGCGGGAAAAAAGCCTCTATTCGATTTATCGCAAGATGGTCGAGAAACACCTCAGCTTCTCGCAGGTGCTCGACATCTACGGGTTCCGCATCATTGTCCGGGATATTCCCCACTGCTATCTGGCCATGGGCGCACTGCATTCCCGTTACAAGCCGGTGCCCGGAAAATTCAAGGATTACATCGCCATCCCCAAGGAAAATGGTTATCAATCCTTGCACACAACGCTGATCGGTCCCTATGGCACACCGATCGAGATCCAGATCCGGACCCAGGGTATGCACCATTTGTCCGAGCAAGGAATCGCCTCGCATTGGCTGTACAAGGATAGCGAAGAAAGCGGCGCCAACCTGCAAATCAAGATGCACAAATGGCTACAATCGCTGCTTGAACTGCAAAGCTCGACCGGAGATTCTTCCGAGTTTCTTGAGCACGTCAAGGTGGATCTCTTCCCTGACGAAGTCTACGTTTTCACCCCCAGAGGAAAGATTCTGGCGCTCCCGCGTGGTGCGACGGTAATCGATTTTGCTTACGCCGTGCATACCGATATTGGCCACCGGTGCATAGCCGCTCGTATTGATCACGAACTCATTCCGCTGTCGGCTGAACTGTCCAATGGAAATCAGGTGGAGATCATTACGGCGCCGCATGCCAGCCCGAATCCGGCCTGGCTGACCTATGTCAAAACCGGTCGGGCACGCAGCAAGATTCGCCAGTTCCTTCGGGCCATCCAGCAGGAGGGATCAAGCACGCTTGGCGAAAATATGCTCAATCAGGAGTTGCAAGCACTTGGCGTGCTTCCTTCCGAGATACCGGCAGCCATCTGGGAGCGAGTGATTCGCGGTTCGGGGAAAAAAACAAGACGGGAATTTTTTGCCGATATTGGCCTTGGACGAAGTCTGGCCGCTGTTTTCGCCCGCCGTCTGGCCGCGCACGACGAGGTTCCCCAGACCGAGGCGAGTTTATCGTCACCGCTGGTCGTACGCGGCACCGAGGGAATGGCCATCCAGTTGGCGTCATGTTGCCAGCCGATTCCCGGAGACCCGATTGACGGAATGCTGCGCAAGGATCAAGGTTTGCTGATCCACACTCATGCCTGTCAGGCGGCCAGAAAATTGCGCAGCAGCGAGCCGCAGAACTGGATTCACGTTGAGTGGGGAGCGGACCCCGGTCAATTCTTTGACGTTAACATCAGAGTCACCGCGAAAAACGTTCGCGGGGTACTGGGGCGCGTCGCGACCGGCATATCGCAGGCCGGCGCCAATATCGAGCATGTCAGCATGGACAGGGAAAACCCTGGCTTATATACCGAACTGGACTTTCTTGTGCAGGTTTCCGGTCGCCATCATCTGGCCGCACTGATGCGCAGTCTTCGCCGCATTACGGAAGTTGTTCGCATTGTTCGCAAACAGGAGTAGTTGTTGAGAGTCCTGATTTTCGGTGCCGGTGTGGTTGGCGTCAGTAGTGCCTGGTATCTCCTTAAAGCGGGTCATGAAGTCACTGTCATTGATCGCCAGTCGGCAGCCGGACTGGAAACCAGCTTCGCCAACGGCGGCCAGATCTCGGTTTCGCACGCCGAACCGTGGTCCAATCCGCATGCCCCCTGGCGCGCCCTTTCGTGGATGGGACGCGAGAATGCACCCCTGCTGTTTCGTCTGCGCTGGGATCCGGCACTCTTCGACTGGAGTCTGCGCTTCCTGCGCGAATGCACGCCACAACGCACACGCGCCAACATCCGCGACATCGTTTCGCTGGCACTGTATAGCCGCAGCCGGTTGCAGGCCTTGCGCGATGAAACTTCCATCGAGTATGACCATCTCCAACGCGGCATTCTGCACGTCTACACCGAACGCTATGAGTTTGCGGCTGCCGTTGAATCAGCCAAAGTATTGCGCGAATTTGGCTGCGACCGGCAAACAATAGGCGCCGACGAGTGCGTGGCGATTGAACCCGCGCTCAAAGCGGCGCGACCGCTACTGGTCGGTGGTGACTATACGGCTGCCGATGAATCGGGTGATGCGCATTGTTTCACCCAGAATCTCGCCGCACTATGCAGTACCCGCGGCGTCAGCTTCCGCTACGACACCACGCTTGAGCGGCTGCTCACAGAGGGCGGACGCATTACCGGGGCCTTGCTGAAAACGTCAGGCGCCAGCGAAGTGCTGGCGGCTGACGCCTATGTCGTTGCGCTCGGGAGCTATACCCCCTTGCTGTTGCGTCCGCTGGGTATTCGGCTACCGGTTTATCCGGCCAAGGGTTACTCGGCGACAGTAGCGCTCACTGAATCGAGTGTTGCACCGACGGTGGCCCTGACCGACGACGGCCACAAGCTGGTCTTTTCGCGTCTTGGCCAGCGCCTGCGCATTGCCGGCACCGCCGAATTTAACGGCTACAATACCGAACTCAACCGTGTGCGCTGCCAGGCCCTGATGCAACGCACACATCAGTTGTTTCCCGATCTGCGAGCGGTCGGCGAACCGGATTTCTGGTGCGGCCTGCGTCCATCGACACCATCAAATGTGCCCTTGATCGGGCGTTCGGTGTATTCAAATCTGTATCTCAACACCGGTCACGGTACACTCGGCTGGACCATGGCTTGTGGTTCAGGTTCGGCTCTGGCCGACATTATCAGTGGTCGATCACCGGAAATCAGGCTTCGCCGAATCTAGATCGTTTTTACCCATGGCTGGAGATGACATGAACGCTGTTTTATACGAGGTGTGCGATAACGTCGCCACACTTACACTCAACCGGCCGGAATCACTCAACGCGGTCAATCCGGCGATGATTGCTGCCCTGCTGGCGACGAGTTCGCGCGCGGCCGGCGACACCGCCGTGCGTGCAGTGATTGTGCGCGGTGCCGGCGATCTCAAGTGGTTTCGCGAGCAAACCAATCTGCCCGCACAGGCCAGCCGGGCACGCTTCGAGGAATTGATTGTAGGGGTTCATGCCTCGGTACTGAACTTCAAGCGCATGAACAAGCCGGTAATTGCTGCGGTGCATGGCGCGGTTGCCGGATTCGGCCTGTCGCTGATGCTGGCTGCCGATCTAGTTCTGGCTTCAGACAACGCCTATTTCACGCTGGCCTACAGCAACATCGCGCTTTCACCGGATGGTGGCGCCACCTGGTCACTGCCACGCCAGATCGGGTTAAAACAAGCCATGGAAATCGCCTTGCTGGGTGAGCGCTTTGACGTTTCCCGCGCACGCGAGCTGGGCCTGGTCAATCGGGTTGTCCCGCGCGACGATCTGG
>JAYSZS010000294.1:0-18589 GCA_043737935.1 Propionivibrio sp.
TTGGCTTGAGAAATTGACCCGGAAAGAATCACTCCCTCTGCCTGGGAATAACCAGCGCCCAGTGAAATGTTACCCGTTGACTTCTCGGTTACATTGATATTGACATCGACCTGATCACTTGTGCCCGGCACAGGTGGCGTTTCGACATTGACTTCGCCAAAGTAGCCGGTTTTGTCAATTCGCTCTTTCGAAAGTTTCACCCGTTCATCGTCGAACCAAGCCCCTTCCATCTGGCGCACTTCCTGTCGTATCACTTCATCACGAGTTTTTGTATTACCCGTTACGTTGATGCGGCGAACGTAAGCCCGTTTACCCGGATCGACGAATACGGTGAAGGCAACCTGCTTCTTTTCCTTGTCCAGTTCAGGAGCTGCATTGACGTTGGCAAAGGCATAACCCTTCGCCGAGAGCCTGTCGCTAATGGCTTTCGTGCTTTCATTCAATTTTTCACGAGAAAAAACATCGCCCGGCCTGACCTTCATAGACTTCCTGAATTCCTCTTCCGGCAAAATGAGATCACCCGCCAATTTGACCGAGGACACGATGTAGCGTTCGCCCTCTGAAATGTTCAGCGTGATGAAAATATCCTTTTTGTCAGGGCTGATCGATACCTGGGTCGATTCGATGTTGAATTCAAGGAAACCGCGATTGAGATAGTAAGAACGTAATGTCTCCAGGTCAGCGGCAAGTTTTTGTTTGGAATACTGATCGTTTTTTGTATACCAGCTTATCCAGTTAGGTGTTTGCAATTGGAAAAGTGCTTGCAAATCCTTTTCCTTAAACGACTGGGCACCCACAATGTTGATTTGCCTGATCTTGGCGGCATCGCCTTCGTCTATATTGAAGTTGATCGACACCCGGTTGCGCTCAAGGGGCGTCACCGTGGTGGTGATTGCCACTCCATATTTCCCGCGTGTGAGATACTGACGCTTCAACTCCTGTTCGGCCTTTTCGAGCATGGCGCGGTCATAGGAGCGCGAGACTGCGAATCCCGCTTCCTTGAGGCCTTTAATCAGTTGATCTTTCTCGAATTCCTTCAGACCGACAAAATCAATCTGGGCGATGGCCGGACGCTCTTCCAGCACCACGATAACGACATCGCCATCGACCTCGATGCGCACATCCTTGAAAAAACCGGTGGCGAACAAAGCCTTGATGGCTTGTGCCGCCTTGTCGTCGGTCAGAGTGTCCCCGACCTTGACCGGAAGATAGCTGAACACCGTACCGGCTTCAGTGCGCTGAATCCCTTCGACGCGAATATCTTTGACTGTGAACGGTTCGAAAGCGAAAGCGCCAGAAACAAAAAGGGAGGCGATCAGACCTGCCAGCAGGTTTTTCTTCATTAGGTCAGCCGGAAATCAATCGATTGATATCATTGTAAAAAGCAAACGCCATCAGCATCAGCATCAGCGCCAGCCCGATTTGCTGACCAATTTCCATGCTGCGCTCGGAAAGCGGCCCTCGCTTTATGATTTCGACAACATAATACAGCAAATGACCCCCATCCAGAATCGGAATAGGCAGCAAATTCAGCACGGCAAGACTGATACTGACCAGCGCCAGGAATTTGAGGTAATAGCTCATTCCGAGTTTTGCCGACTGGCCGGCGTAGTCCGCTATCGTTACCGGCCCGCTGATATTGCGCCATGACACTTCACCGGTAATCATTTTTCCGATCATTACCAGGCTGAACACCGATTTATCCCAGGTCTCGTAGATGGCCTTGCCCAGCGCAGGCATCACTCCGTATCGAACCGTAACCATCAGTTCACTTCGCGAAGCGCCGGTATCCCTGACGCTGGCCCCAATCCGACCAATTTTTTGTCCGCTTTCCTCAACGGGTAACGGCGTTATTTCGATGACAATTCGTTCACCTTGACGTTGAACTTCAAAATCCAGTGTTTTACCCGGCGAATTGCGAACATTCTGTACAACATCGAGCCAGGCAGTGACCGGTTTTTCGTCAATCATCAGAATCTTGTCACCCGCTTGTAGTCCGGCAGCGGCAGCAGCACTGTCCGGACTGATTTTTCCAAGCACCGGCGGAATTTTGGGGCGGTAAAAGCTGATTCCCAGCCTAGCCACAGTATCTCCCTCCATGCCTCCGGATCGGGCAGACGAAACATCAAGGCGGCGAATGGTGATCTCATTGCGCGGGTTGATTACCTCAAGCTCGATCGAATCCTGATCAACAGCCTGTCGAATCAATACCCAGTGCAAATCCTGCCAGGTTTGCACCACTTCTCCACCGATTTTGAGTACCCGCTCGCCGCTCTGCATGCCGGACGCCGCGGCAGGACTCGCTGCGACTGGGACACCCAGAATGGGTTTCAGTTCTTCGGTGCCGTGCCAGAAGAGTCCCCAGTACACAACAATCGCCAACAGCAAATTGGCCGCAGGACCGGCAGCCACAATGGCCATGCGCTGCCATACGCTCTGCCGGTTGAAGCTGCGATGCAGTTCTTCGGGAGCAACATCGCCCTCGCGTTCATCCAGCATTTTGACGTAACCACCCAGGGGGAACATTCCGAGCGCCCATTCGGTACCATCACGACCGATGCGTTTAGACCATAGCGCCCGGCCAAAACCCACCGAGAAACGCAGAACCTTGACGCCAACCCAGCGTGCTACGAGGTAGTGCCCATACTCGTGAACCACAATCAGCACACCAAGAATCAGCGCGAATGCTGCCAGGTAGAAAAGGAAGTTACTCATGATCAAGTCAACTCGCCGATGACTTGTTCGGCTATCCGACGCGCCGTTCGATCGGCGGCCAGCACATCGGCAAGAGAGACCAGTGGTGTTACCCGTGTTTTGTCGAGAACCGCCCTGATGATTTTCGGGATCACTGCAAAGCCGATTCTTCCATCGAGAAATGACTGAACGGCAACCTCATTGGCGGCATTGAGCGCTGCCGGGGCGCTATCACCCTCGCGAAGTGCTCGGTAAGCGAGGGCAAGACAGGGGAAACGCGCAAAGTCAGGTCGCTCGAACTGCAATAAAGCGATTTTGCACAGATCTAGTGGCTCTACTCCTGCGTCGATCCGCTCCGGATAAGCCAATGCATGAGCAATCGGCGTTCGCATGTCCGGATTACCGAGTTCAGCGATGACCGAACCATCCACATATTGAACCAGCGAGTGGATGACACTTTGCGGGTGGATGACAACCTCGATTTGTTCAGCCGGGACGTTGAATAACCAGTGCGCCTCAATCATTTCGAGCCCCTTATTCATCATGGTCGCCGAATCTACTGAAATCTTCCGTCCCATGACCCAGTTGGGATGCGCGCAGGCCTGCTCGGGACTAACGCATTCAAGGTCAGCAAGCGCAGTATTCCGGAACGGACCGCCTGAGGCAGTGAGCATCAAACTGAGCACGCCACTTTTTAATAAATTACCTGAATAATCATTTGGAAGTGATTGAAATATAGCATTATGTTCACTGTCAATAGGTAGCAATGTTGCGCCATTTTCTCTTACGGCACGCATCAGGATCGGCCCAGCCATGACCAGGGCTTCCTTGTTTGCCAACAGAACTTTCTTGCCGGCGAGTGCAGCGGCCAATGTGGATTGCAGACCTGCTGCACCAACAATAGCCGCCATTACTGAATCGACTTCCGGAAGTCCGGCCATCCGTACCAGGGCTTGCGGCCCCGACTCGACCCGGGTTGAACAAGCAACGTCTAGCAGACGGTGTTGCAGTTCGACCGCCAATTGAGCATCACGTACCACAGCAAAACGTGGTTGAAACTCAAGGCACTGATCAAACAAACGGTCGATCTGATTATGGGCGCAGAGGGCAATCACCTGATAACGTTGCGGGTGGCGACGAATGACATCGAGCGTGTTGACGCCAATGGAACCGGTTGATCCGAGAATCGTAAGTTTTTGCAAGATTATCGCCAGCCGTCAATTCAAAGCAGTCAGCCAGACCAGTGCCACCATCGGCAGGGCCGAAGTCAGGCTGTCGATGCGATCGAGCACACCGCCGTGCCCGGGCAGAACATTGCTGCTGTCTTTCAGCCCGGCCTGACGTTTCAATAGCGACTCGAACAGGTCACCAGCGATACTGATCGCTGTCAGAAGGGCCAGGACGAGAAACAACAAAGCGTAGTGATCAGAAAGAACAGCCGGCAGTTTGGGTGAGAGGATAAAGCCATAAACGATGACGGCAAGGCCACCACCAAAGGCACCCTCCCAGGTCTTGCCCGGACTGATGCTTGGCGCCAGCTTGTGTCGACCCAGGGTGCGCCCGAAGGCGTAAGCCGCGATGTCCGCCACCCAGACGGTGGCCATGATAGCGACAAGCGCTAGCGCACCCGCTTGCCTCAGTTGCAGTAATGCCAGCCAGGTCGGCAGGATAAGCAACAGGCCAATCGACAATCCGATAATGGATTTAGGCAATGACCAGCGCTGTCTCAACCACAAAGGAACCACCAACAACCAGAAAAATGCCGCCGGAAGATAGAACCAGCGTCCCAGTCGCCAGGCCGCATCAAAAAAATTGCTACCCGCATCCGGCAGTCCCAATGCGGCTGAATCTAACACAGCAACCGCCGCACAAATCAAAATTAATGCCGCAGCCAAGGACAGCCTTGGCAAAGCACCTAAACTCATTAGCGCTCCCCACTCCCAGGCAGCCACTGCGGCAACCAGCGTAACGAATATGACCCAACCGAGTAGGGGCAGAAAAAAAAGTGCCGAAAAAAAGCCCGAAAAAAGGAGGAGCGCGGTAATAATCCGCGTTTTAAGCATTGATCTTCGTGTCCATCGGGCGGGTCGAACCCGCGCTATCCCGAGTGAAATCATCAGACCCCTCGGCGGGAGAATTGCCGATCAGTTGTTCGCTCGTTCGCCCGAAACGACGTTCACGCTGCTGAAACGAAGTAATCGCCGCACTGAAGGCGACCGAGTCGAACTCAGGCCAGAGCGTATCGGTAAAGTAAAATTCTGCATAGGCCAGTTGCCAAAGCAGAAAGTTACTGACCCGCTCCTCCCCGCCGGTGCGAATGAATAGATCAGGCTCGGGTGCGTAACTCATGGCCAGATAAGGCGTTAGGTCGGCTTCACTCCACGCCCCCTGCTTTTTCGGATGTTCCATAGCCATGCGATTGACGGCCTGCAGAATATCCCAGCGACCGCCGTAATTGGCCGCGATGGTCAGTGTCAGTTTCTCATTGCCGGCCGTCTGCTGTTCCGAGGCAAGAATCAGCGACTGCAAATCCGGATCAAAGCGCGACAGATCGCCAACCACTCTCAAGCGGACGCCATTGCGATCGAGCCGAAACACCTCCTTTTGCAATGCACGCACAAAAAGCTGCATGAGCAGCGTCACTTCCTCTTCCGGGCGTCGCCAGTTTTCCGAACTGAAGGCAAAGAGCGTCAGATAATCGATGCCGTGCTCAAGGCAATTCTTGACTGTATCGCGCACCGTCTCGACACCACGACGATGCCCCGCAAAGCGCGGCAAATAGCGCTTCCTGGCCCAGCGACCGTTGCCATCCATAATAATGGCGACATGTCGCGGCACCGCGGCGGCGCCTGGAATATCCCGAGTGGAACTAGTGAAGATCGCCATCCGGCGTATCCTTTAACGTGAAAGTCGCACCAGCGACCCACGAACCTCCCCTCGCCCTTTGGGAGAGGGGTCGGGGGGTGAGATTGGGAATTCGCGTTGCATGCTCCGTGCCAACCGAGCGATTCTGGCTGCCAAGCCGGAATGCGCCCTGCAAGGGAGGGTAACGGGCAAGCCGTCAAATTTCATCATGTGGGATAGCGCCAAATCCATGCCCGTCAGGTCGTCTTCAAACGGCCATCAACTCGATTTCTTTCTGCGCGAACTGTTTGTCAACCTCAGCGACATGCTTGTCGGTAAGTTTCTGGATATCGTCCTGCACCCGACGCTCATCATCCTCGGAGCACGCCTTGTTTTTGAGCAGGTCTTTGAGTGTCGCATTGGCATCACGGCGCAGATTGCGCATGGCAATTCGTGCGTTCTCACATTCATGCTTGACGACCTTGATCAGATCGCGGCGCCGCTCTTCAGTCAGTGCCGGCATTGGAACGCGAATGAGTTCGCCCTGCGACGCCGGATTCAGGCCGAGATCGGAATCCCGAATGGCTTTCTCAACCCTGGGCGCCATGCTCTTTTCCCAAACCTGAACACCCAGTGTTCGTGAATCAATCAAGGTGATGTTGGCCACGGTATTCACCGCCACCATCGATCCGTAATAATCGACCTGAACATGATCCAGCAATCCGATATGGGCACGCCCGGTACGAACCTTCGCCAGATCGATCCTGAGTGCCTCAAGTGACTTTTGCATTTTATGTTCGCTCGTGCTTTTAATATCTGCAATCGACATGTCAATCACCCTCAGCAATAGACCAGCGTGCCTTCATTCGCGCCAGTTACAACCCGCTTCAGCGCACCGCGCTTGAAAATCGAGAAGACGTTGATTGGCAGTTTCTGGTCGCGACACAGCGCAAAAGCTGTCGAATCCATCACCGCCAGGTTCATTGAAATCGCCTCATTGAAACTGATCCGGTCATAGCGTGTCGCCAGAGGATCCTTTTTTGGATCGGCCGAGTAAATACCATCGACCTTCGTTGCTTTAAGTACGATCTCCGCCCCGATTTCGGCACCGCGCAAAGCCGCTGCCGTATCGGTTGTAAAAAATGGATTGCCGGTTCCACCGGCAAAAATTACCGTTCTACCCTGCTCCAGATAGCGAATGGCCCGGCCACGAATATAGGGCTCGACGACCTGTTCGATACTTAGTGCCGACTGGACGCGGGCAACCATCCCGGCGACGCGCATCGCATCCTGCAATGCCAGACCGTTCATTACGGTGGCCAGCATACCCATGTAGTCGGCTTGTGCGCGATCCATGCCGGTGGCGGCGGGAGCAACACCGCGAAAGATATTGCCGCCGCCGATGACAACGCCAACCTGAACTCCCAGGTCAACTACACTCTTGACCTCACCGACGATTTCAGTAATCGTCTGCCGGTTGATTCCGTAAGCATCCGCCCCCATCAGGGCTTCTCCCGAGAGTTTAAGCAGAATACGCTTGAATCTGGGAATACCGTCTTCAGTCATGGCAATCAAACCCTATGTCTTACTTCTGGGCAGTCGCGGCCTGGGCAGCCACTTCAGCGGCGAAGTCGTTCGAGCGTTTTTCCATCCCTTCACCGACCACATACAGCGTGAAGCCGGCAACCGCAGCGCCCTTGCTCTTTAGTAATTGCTCAACGGTCTGTTTTCCGTCTTCGGCCTTGACGAACACCTGAGCCAGCAGGGTTACTTCCTTCAGGTATTTCTGAACGGTGCCCTCGGCGATCTTGTCGATCATGGCTTCAGGTTTATTGTCGGCTCTTGCCTTCTCGATGGCAATGCGGCGTTCGGTGTCAAGAAGTTCTTTGGGCACACCCGTCGCGTCCAGTGATTTGGGCTTGGACGCGGCGATGTGCATGGCCAGATCCTTGCCCAGTTGCTCGTCGCCATCAACCAGATCAAGTAAGACACCAATTTTGGCACCGCCATGGATGTAAGACACCAGTTTACCACTGGCTTCGACACGCACGAAGCGGCGAACCGACAAATTCTCACCGATCTTGCCAACCAAAGCGGTGCGGGTCGATTCGACGGTTCCGTCACCCATAGGCCGTGACAACAATGCCGACACATCAGCCGGATTGTGGTTGACTACCAACTCGGCAGAGGCCTTGGTCAGTTGTAAAAACTCGTCATTCTTGGCGACAAAATCAGTCTCACAGTTAATCTCGATGATTGCTCCCAGCTTGCCATCCGCCGTAATACTGACGCCAACCACACCTTCGGCAGTGATGCGGGCCGCCGCCTTGGTCGCCTTGTTGCCCAGCTTTACACGCAGAATTTCTTCGGCCTTGCCCAGATCGCCATCGGCCTCGGTCAGCGCCTTCTTGCATTCCATCATCGGTGCGTCGGTCTTTGCACGCAGTTCAGCCACCATGCTTGCGGTAATTGCCGCCATTTTTTTTCTCCACTAACGGACACGGCCGGAATATGCGACCGCCCCATTCAAAACTGTTTTAACAAAACGATCTGCTCACATTTCTCGTAGCCTGCAAGCAGACGAAAAAACCTGCCGGTCACTGCTCGGTTTCTTCGAAAAATTCGTCGCCGGAAGCCCCGGCAGCAACAATTTCTTCAACGAATTGACTGCGACCCTCAAGAATCGAGTCAGCCACACCGCGCGCGTACAGACGGATCGCGCTGGAAGAGTCATCGTTACCCGGAATGACGTAATCAATGCCTTCAGGCGAGTGATTGGTATCGACCACAGCAATTACCGGAATACCCAGCTTGTTGGCTTCGGTGATGGCGATCTTGTGATAACCGACATCGATGACGAACAATGCATCGGGCAAGGTATTCATTTCCTTGATGCCACCGATCGACTTCTGCAGTTTGGCCAGTTCACGTTGCGTCATCAGCGCTTCCTTCTTGCCGAGCTTTTCAAGGGAGCCGTCTTCAGTCATGGACTCCATGTCCTTGAGCCGCTTGGTCGACTGCTTGATGGTCTTGAAGTTGGTCAACATGCCGCCCAGCCAGCGCTGATCAACATACGACGAACCTGAACGGCTGGCTTCTTCGGCGATGATCTCGCGCGCCTGCCGCTTGGTGCTGACGAACAGGATAGTGCCCTTGTTGGACGACAACTTGCGCACGAAAGCCATGGCTTCGTTGTACTTGGCAAGAGTTTGTTCGAGATTGACGATGTGGATTTTGCTACGGGCTCCGAAGATGTACTGAGCCATCTTTGGGTTCCAGAACCGGGTCTGGTGGCCGAAGTGAACACCGGCCTCCAGCATTTGACGCATGGTTGTAGACATACTTATTCTTTCATATCAGGGTTAGACCACCATTCGCCCACCTACAGCCCGCCTTGAAAAGTTGGCGGACACCCTTGAACAGGCGAATGTGCGTAGTTAACGTGCCGCTATCGACACATCTTGCGCGCCACCATGGCACGCGTTAATCATTCAAGTTTTACCGACGCAGGTCAGTTAAACCCGATGATTGTATCATCTGACCCGGTGAAATTCCACTGTCAGCTTTGCTTTTCAGCCTTGCAGTTGTGTTACGCAAGGGCTAATTGCAGATCGAACAAGCGTCCCGAACCATTCCAACGGTAAATTGCCAAACCGTGCGCCTTACTTTATCCTTCGCCACTTCACTTCATCCGCATGGTCGCGAAAACACATGAGCATTACACTCAAATCGCCTGAAGAAATCGTAAAAATGCGGGTCGCTGGCCGACTGGCGGCCGAAGTGCTCGATTACATCACTCCTTTCGTCAAACCCGGCGTTACCACCGGCGAACTGGACAAACTGTGCCACGACTACATGGTCGATGTTCAGGGCTGTATTCCGGCTCCGCTTGACTATGCACCCACCGGCTACAAACCGTATCCGAAATCCATTTGTACTTCGGTTAACCATCAAGTCTGCCACGGCGTCCCCGGCGACAGGCAATTGAAGAACGGTGATATCGTCAATCTTGACATCACGACCATCAAGCAAGGCTATCATGGTGATACCAGCCGCATGTTTCATGTCGGTGAGGTTTCGATTCAGGCCAAACGGCTGTGTGAAGTGACATTTGATTGTCTCTGGCTCGGCATTGCTCAGGTCAGGGCAGGCGCCCATCTGGGCGACATTGGTCACGCCATCCAGCGCCATGCCGAAAAATCGGGCTACTCTGTGGTACGCGAATTCTGCGGCCACGGTATCGGAGCACGCTTCCATGAAGAACCGCAGGTCGTGCACTACGGTACGCCGGGAACCGGTATCGAACTGAAGGCCAACATGATTTTCACCATCGAACCGATGATCAACGCCGGCAAAGCGGCGATACGCGAACTGGCCGATGGGTGGACAATTGTCACCAAAGACCACTCTCTGTCAGCACAATGGGAACACACCATTCTTGTCAACGAAAGCGGATTTGAGGTATTGACCCTCTCCGCAGGAGCACGCACGCCGCCGGCATGGATCAAGTCATGCTCATGAAGATCGACTCAGCCGCCCGCATTGACCTCCTCGCGCGCTACAAGTCGCGTCTGCAGTCAGGCCAGAGCGCAATCCGTGAGCGCTATCTCGCAGTAACGGATGCTCCCCGCCTGCTGCACGAACGCAGTCAACTGATTGACGAACTTCTGCGCGAATTGTGGAGGGATCTGTGCTTTCCTGATTCGCTTGCACTGGTAGCGGTCGGCGGCTATGGGCGCGGCGAGTTGTATCCTGCTTCCGACATTGATTTGCTGCTGCTACTTGCCGAGCAACCTGATGCGCTGCTCACCGAACGGCTTGAGCAACTCGTTGGGCTGTTTTGGGATATTGGAATGGAGATTGGTCACAGCGTACGTACGGTTGAGGAGTGCCTTGGCGAGGCGGCAGGCGATCTGACGGTCATGACAGCGCTGGTCGAAGCCCGGTTACTGATCGGCAGCGACAAACGGTTCGCAAGATTCTCATCTGAATTCAATAACCTCCTTGACCCGCAGATGTTTTTCCTGGCCAAACGAATCGAGCAGGACGATCGCTACCTGCGCTTTCAGGAATCGCCCTACAGTCTCGAACCGAACTGCAAGGAAAGTCCGGGCGGCTTGCGCGATCTGCAAAGCATTCTCTGGATCGCCCAGGCCGCTGGTTTTGGCAACAGTTGGCAGGATCTCGAACAGCATGGCTTCATTACGCACGATGAAGCTCAGGGACTGGAGTGGTGCGAGCGGTTTTTACAGCGCTTGCGAATCGAGTTGCATCTCCATGTGGGCCGTCGTGAAGATCGCCTCCTGTTTGATTATCAGACGGCACTCGCCGAGCAATTCGGCTTTGCGGCGACACCGACACGGCGTGCCAGCGAGCAATTGATGCAAGAGTATTTTCAGACAGCGAAAACGGTGACCCAGCTCAACACGATTCTCCTGCAAAACATGGGGGCCGCGATTTTCCCCTTGCCCGAACAAACCCCGTACGCCATCAATGAGCGTTTCCAGAACACGCACCAATTGCTTGACGTCGTTCACGAAGATGTTTTCAACGACACGCCCTTCGCCATCCTCGAAGCATTTCTGCTCCTCCAACAACACTCCGAATTGAAAGGCATGACGGCACGCACGATGCGCTCACTATGGCGAGCACGCATCCTGATCAACGATAATTTCCGCCAGAACCCGGAAAACAAGACTCGTTTTCTGGCTATTTTCAAACAAACGCGCGGTGTGATGCACGAACTGCGGCGAATGAACCAGTTTGACATCCTCGGTCGTTACCTGCCCAACTTCGGTGCCATTGTCGGTCAGATGCAACACGACCTATTTCATGCTTACACCGTGGATCAGCACATCATGCAAGTTCTTGGCAACTTGCGCCGATTTTCCGAAACCGAATTTGGCCACGAGTACCCTTTCTGCAGCCAGTTGATCAGCGGCTTTGATCGGCCATGGGTGCTCTACATTGCTGCCCTCTTCCACGATATCGCCAAGGGGCGCGGTGGCGGGCACTCGGAGCTCGGCGCGGTTGATGCGCAGGAATTTTGCGCCAGTCACGGACTCACTGCTGAAGACAGCGAACTGGTGGTCTGGCTTGTGCTTCACCACCTGATCATGTCGAGCGTCGCTCAGAAGCAGGACTTCTCGGACCCGGATGTGCTTTCGGCCTTCGCCGCGATGGTCAAGGACGAACGCCACCTGACAGCACTTTACCTGTTCACGGTCGCCGACATTCGCGGCACCAGCCCCAAGGTCTGGAATAGCTGGAAAGGCCAGTTACTCGAGCAGCTTTTCAACCAGACCCGCCGCCTCCTGATTGCCGGCGGACAAGCGCCTTTGACGCAAGGCATCATTCAGGAGCGGCAAGAGGAAGCCATGCGACTGATGCGCTACTTTGCCATTCCTGAAGCAGCGCATGAAAGCCTGTGGAGCCAGCTCGATGCCGTTTACTTCCTGCGCCATTCAGCGGAAGAAATTGCCTGGCATGCGCGCGTTCTCCACTACCGTATCGACAGTCAACAGCCCATCGTCAAGGCACGCATCTATCCGCATGGCGAAGGCATCGAAGTCATGGTCTATACGCTGGATCAGAGGGATCTCTTTGCCCGTCTTGTCGGCTTCTTCAGTCGTGCCGGTTACAACATCATGGACGCCAGGATACACACCACGCGCCACGGCTATGCACTCGACAGTTTCATGCTGCTCGACGTCAGCGGTCGTGACAGTGACCGCAGCATGATCAGCTACATCGAACATGAGTTGATCGACCGGCTTACCCGCCTGGCTCCGCCCGAGGCACCTGCCGGTGGGCGCATTTCACGCCAGGTCAAGCACTTCCCGATCCAGCCGCATGTCACCATCCAGCCACTGGTTACGCTGCAGTCGGATGAAGAGGGCATTCTCTTCGTTCTCTCGATCAGCGCCTCCGACCGTCCCGGTTTCCTGTATATCGTTGCCATGGCGCTGGCGGCACACGGCGCCAATCTGCACACCGCAAAAATTGTCACACTCGGTGAGCGTGTCGAGGATACCTTTCTGATCAGCGGCAGTGATTTCGGCAAAAGTGCGAGCCGGATCAAACTGGAAACCGAACTGCTGGACAAACTGAAATGATGAAGGAATTCATTCCCCAGGAAGGTCTGTTACGTCCGGAAAAAGTTCCTCGGTAAATCCGAAACGGCTGAAATCCCTGATACGCGCCGGGTAAAGAATGCCATCCAGATGGTCGCACTCATGCTGTACCACGCGGGCATGAAAGCCTTCGACCGAGCGCTCAATCGGCAGCCCGAAGGGATCGAAACCGATGTAGCGCAGGTACCGCCAGCGCGGCACGGAACCGCGCAGTCCCGGCACCGACAGGCAGCCTTCCCAGCCCTCCTCGATCTCATCCGAAAGTGGCGTCAGAACGGGGTTGATCAGCACCGTATGGGGAACACTGCCAGCTTCCGGATAGCGAAGATTATCCTCAAAGCCAAAAATGACCACGCGCAAACCAACCCCAATTTGCGGTGCAGCAAGACCCGCACCCTCCAGGTGTTTCATGGTTTCTTCCATGTCGGCAATCAGGGCGTGCAATTCCGGCGTGGCAAAAAATTCAAGCGGACGCGCCTGCTGCAACAGACGCGGATCACCCATTTTAAGAACCGGTCTGATCACAACAACCCACCATTTCTTCGATGAGGCTACGCACATGCCCCATCGATTCGTGCAATACCCCCTGAATCGATTCAAAGCTTATTCCGTCTCGGCTATCCACCCGGCCGGCCGCGTAATTGGCCACCACGCTGATGGCGACATAGGGAATAGCCAATTCACGCGCCAGGGCCGCCTCGGGCATTCCCGTCATACCGACCACATCGGCACCGTCACGTTCAAAGCGGTTGATCTCGGCAGCCGTTTCAAGACGCGGCCCCTGCGTTGCGGCATAAACAGCGGAGTTGCTCACGGCAATGCCTGCGGCACGCGCCGCAGTCAGCAGTTGTTCGCGCAACTTGCGGTCATAGGGTTCGGTAAAGTCAATATGAGTGACTGTGCATTGCTGCCCTTCGTGATAAGTGGATTTTCGACCCCAGGTATAGTCGATGATCTGATGCGGAATAACGACGTCGCCGGGTCTGAGATCCACCCGAATACTGCCGACCGAGGCTACCGAAATGATGCCGACAGCACCGCGTTTCCAGAGCGCCCAGATATTCGCCCGATAATTCACTTCATGCGGAGGAATCGTGTGGCCATAACCGTGACGCGCCAGAAAAGCGACGGGGTGACCACAAATCTGCCCGAAGGTAACTGCACCCGACGGCTCGCCATACGGCGTGCGCAGCACCTCGCGATGTGAGACATCCAGATTGGCCAGTTGCGACAGACCACTACCGCCAATTACGGCCAGCATCTCATTCTTCCTTGACGGCATAGATCGCCGGGAGGTTTCGCCACGCACCACGAATGTCCATGCCAAAGCCAAAGACGAAGCGATCCGGGACCGTCAGCGCGACGAAATCGGCTTTTATCAGTTTTTCCTTACCATTCTGCTTTTCAGTCGCCACCGCAGTAAAACAGGCCTTGGCACCCTGTTGCAGCATGCGCTCGACAATGGCCGCCAGCGTCAGTCCTTCGTCAAGGATGTCATCGACGACAAGAAGCGTGCGCCCCTTGACCGGGATCCACGGTGCAGAACGCCAGGACAGCACTCCACCCGATTGGTCCTGACCGTAACGGGTAACGTGCATATAGTCAAAATCAAGTGGAAAATTCAACTGGGTCATCAACTGACCGGCAAAGGGCACGCCGCCACTCATTACGCACAGCAACAAGGGGTTTGTGTCGCCCAGCTTATCGGTAATTTCGCCTGCGACTCGACCAACCGCCACCATGACCACCGCCGCCGAGTGAATCAGATCTGCGCCGGCGAGAAGATCCTTCGCCGCTTGTGGGTCGGTCATGCGCTTTCCAGCTTGGCCAGATAGCTTGAAAAAGCAGCACCCACTTCCGGGTGGCGCCGACCAAATTCAACGCTCGCCTGCAAGTAGCCCAGTTTGGAACCACAGTCGAAGCGGGTTCCTGCATAGCGGTAGGCCAGAACCTGTTCTTCGATAAGTAGCGAGGCGATTCCGTCGGTGAGCTGAATTTCGCCGCCGGACCCCGGCGTAACCTTCTCCAGATGATGAAAAATCCGCGGCGTCAGAATGTAACGACCGACCACCGCCAGCGTCGACGGTGAGTCTTCGGGCTTCGGCTTTTCCACGATACATTCAATACGTTCAAGACGCTCGGCAACAGGACTTGATTTAACGATACCATAGCTTCTCGTCTCGGCCTTTGGCACGTCCATGGCACCGAGCACCGAACACCGGTAATAGTCGTAAATATCGGTCATCTGCTTCATGACGGGCGGCTCGCCATCGAGCAGATCGTCGGCCAGCAGCACGGCAAAGGGTTCGTCGCCGATCACCGGTTTGGCACAGAGCACCGCGTGGCCAAGACCCAGGGCTTCCGACTGGCGGATGTAGATGCAATTGATGTTCCTCGGCAGCAGGTTGTGCACAAACTCAAGCATTTCAACCTTGTTTTTCAGGGCCAGTTCGCTTTCGAGCTCATACGCCTTGTCAAAATGGTCTTCGATCGCACGTTTGGTACGACCGGTGACGAAAATCATGTCGGTAATGCCGGCCGCCACAGCCTCCTCTACCGCGTACTGAATCAATGGTTTGTCGACAATCGGCATCATCTCTTTCGGGCTGGCCTTGGTTGCCGGCAGAAAGCGCGTGCCGAGACCAGCGACCGGGAAAACAGCTTTTGTGACTTTATTCATTATTGATGATTCCTTTGTAATTAAACCAGAATTGAGCGTAATTTCGCTTCATCAATCACCGTCACGCCTAACTCCTGGGCTTTTTCGAGCTTGGAACCCGCCTCTACACCGGCGAGTAAAAAATCCGTTTTTCTTGAAACCGATCCACTGACCTTGCCGCCTGCCGCTTCGATCAATGCCTTGGCTTCCTCACGTGTCAGCGATGGCAGGGTTCCGGTGAGCACGAAAACCTTGCCCGCCAAGGTATTGCCTGAAGCCAGCAACGCTTTGTCTTCACTCTTGCTTTCATTCCAGATGACTCCGGCAGCCCGCAACTGCTCGATCACTTCCAGATTATGCGGCTCGGAGCCGAATTGGCGCAAACACTGTGCCACCACCGGGCCGACATCGCTGACCTGCATCAATTGTTCTAAATCCGCCGCAAACACCCGATCAAGGCGGCCAAAGTGACGCGCCAGATCCTTGGCAGTTGCTTCACCGACGTTGCGAATACCCAGCGCGTAGATAAAACGTGCCAGCGTCGTCTGCTTGCTTTTCTCGATCGCGGACAGCAGATTGTTTGCCGATTTTTCAGCCATACGTTCAAGACCGACCAGCGCCAGCAGCCCCATTTTGTAAAGATCGGCAGGGGTACGCACGATACCGCTATCGACCAACTGCTCGACGAGCTTGTCACCCAGCCCTTCGATATCCATCGCCCGGCGCGATGCAAAGTGGATCAACGCCTGCTTGCGCTGGGCCGGACAATACAATCCGCCGCTGCAGCGAGCCACCGCTTCATCTTCCGCCCGAACCACTCGCGATGCGCAGACCGGGCACAAATCCGGCATATTGAATTTGGGTGCTAGTAGTGGCCTCCTGTCGAGCAGCACACGGACCACTTCCGGAATCACATCGCCGGCACGTCGCACGATGACGCGGTCACCCTTACGGATATCCTTGCGCCGAAGCTCGTCCTCATTGTGCAGAGTGGCATTGGTCACCGTCACGCCACCGACAAAAACCGGCGCCAGGCGGGCCACTGGGGTCAGCGCACCGGTTCGCCCGACTTGAATATCGATACCCAGCACTTCGGTGCTGGCCTCCTCGGCCGGGAACTTGTGTGCCACTGCCCAGCGCGGCTCGCGAGAGACAAATCCAAGTTGCTCCTGGAGCGCGCGCGCATTGACTTTGTAGACCACGCCGTCGATGTCGAACGGTAGGCTGGCACGCCGCTCACCCATGCGCTGGTGGAAATCGGCCAGCGCCTGCGGACCGCGCAGGATGGCACGCTCGACACAAACCGGCAGCCCCAAGACGGTTAGCGCATCGAGGAGGCCACTATGCGTATCAGGTACTTGCCAGCCCTGCACCTGACCAAGACCATAGGCGAAAAATGAAAGCAGCCGATTGGCGGCAACGCGCGAGTCGAGTTGGCGAATACCCCCGGCGGCGCCGTTGCGCGGGTTGACCAGCGTTTTTTCACCCGAAGCCAGTGCGCGTGCGTTGAAACGCTCAAAATCGGCTCGTTTCATGTAAATCTCGCCGCGCACCTCAAGCAAGGCTGGTGGCTCCGACGTGTGCAAGCGCAGTGGAATCTGCCCAACCGTGCGCACGTTCTGGGTAACGTTCTCGCCGGTTTCACCGTCGCCACGCGTCGCGGCACACACCAGCACGCCGTTTTCATAATGCAAGCTCATGGCCAAACCATCAAACTTGAGTTCAGCGTTGTATTCGATCGGCGGGTCGCTCAGTTCCAGCTTCAGCTCGCGACGCACCCGTGCATCGAAGATCAAGGCGCCACCCGCTTCGCTGTCGGTCTCAGTGCGGATCGAAAGCATTGGAACGGCATGACGCACCGGTGCAAAGGCTTGCCGCGCCTTGCCGCCGATTCGTTGCGTCGGCGAATCGGCGCTCGCCAGCTCAGGGTGCTCTATTTCAAGCGCCTGCAACTCGCGAAACAGGCGGTCGTAATCGGCGTCGACGATCAACGGTGCATCGAGGACGTAGTACTGATGATTGTGTTTTTCGATTTCGGCCCGCAACTCATGGGCGCGTTGGCGGGCACTCATGCGCGACAGGTCCCGACTCAGGAGAACAAGCGCCGCGTCAGCGGAGTGCCCGCCGGTAGACCTTGCGCTGCCATTATCGACTGATACTGTGCAACCTGGCGACGAATGGGTTCCAGCGAAGCTTCAGAGAGTGGATGGTGGTTGTCATCAACCAGCGCACCGCGCAGGACATCGGCAAAACGTCGCGCCAGATCGAGCATCTGGTTGAACACTCGCTCGCCATGCGCAACGCGCGGGACGTCGAGCAAGAAGGTCAGGCGATGCGTACTCATGGTCTTCATCGACTCGGCTGAAAAACCGGACGCTTCCGCATTGAGCAGTACGAAGAGTACATTGCCCTCGTCGTCACTACGCACAAACCCCCCTTCGCCATCGATCACCATGCCGGCCGCCTCAGCCAGCGCGCGCAGCTTGGTTCCGGGGAACACCTGCCCGTGGCTGATCACATTGATGCCAATCTGGATGTCGACACTGGCACAGAAAACATCAAGTTTCGCAGCGCCATCGAGTGCCGGCTGGCGTGGTGGCAAATCGGTTATAGCCATCAGTTCAGCGGCCAGATCCTGCATGGCGATATGGAAAACCGACAGAACGCTGTCATCCAGTGGACCCCGGCGGTCAACCAGTTGCAAGCCGACCCGGATATGACGGTATTCGCTCTTGTCGTCATCGACGATAGGTTCCCATTCACGTGACAGCTCGTTATAGCCGATCCAGTTAACGGGTTTGCGGATACGTACCCGGACTGCACGTTGCGCTTTGAGGATCTGGTAGGCCGGCGCCGGCTCTACGGTTTCAAAAGCCGCGACATAATCGATCATTGGAGATAGCAAATGATGCGACTCGGCAACATCCCGGGTTAACTCATCGGCAAGCAGGGATACCCCCATTGCAGAAACCGGTCGGGGCGCAGAATCCGGAGCATGGTCATCAGCCTCATCAGAGGGCTCCAGACGCAACAGGGTCGGTTCCTGACGCTCAGGATCATTACGCTCGATACACTCTCTCGATGAAGCCGGGTGTAGGTCACTCGCGCCATTATCAGGTGACAATAGCGTTGCCGGCGATACGCTCGGGGCAGCCTCACCGCCAGCTTCCGAAGTGCCCCGGGCATAGCCAGCGCCGGTTTCGCCGGCAACCGGCTGGTCAAGCAAAACATCCGTGTGCCGTTCCTGCAAAAGCTTTTC
>JAYSZS010000295.1:0-3851 GCA_043737935.1 Propionivibrio sp.
GGGTGGCACGGCCACCAGGAGAAAGGAAATCCATTCCGAGAGCAACAGGCAAACCGAGGCGGTAAGCGACATGAGGGAGTATCCGAGAAGGAAAACTCCTCATGGGTCGCCACGCAAATCGAATGTCATGTCAAGTCTTTTTTGCATTTTTTAGAAAATATTTTTCGCGCCGATGGGATGCCTTCGGCATCGACCCGAGGTCGCGAGTGTCTAAACTTCAGTAAACTTGATTATGGATACGCTCATTGGCCAAGCAGCCCTGGCTTAGTCTGTCGCCTCTGCCCGGCAATGACGAACTTATAGCAGCGCCTTGCATAACTCATCAACGAAGGTGAACCCTGATGTCGAAACGTCTGCCACAACGCATCGCCTGCCTGACCACCGAAACCGTCGAGGTGCTTTATGCAATTGGCGAACAGGAGCGCATCGTTGGCATCAGCGGCTACACCGTTCATCCGCCGCGTGCGCGCAAGGAAAAGCCCAAGGTCTTTGCATTTACCAGTGGCGACATCGACAAAATTCTCGCTGTGCAGCCCGATCTGGTACTCACTTTTTCCAATCTGCAAGCCGACATCGCCCGCGCTCTGATCCAGGCCGGGGTAGCGGTGCACGCCTTCAACCAGCGTAGCGTCGAAGACATTCTGGCGATGATCGAGACCCTCGGCCGGCTGGTCGGCGTCGAGGAAAAAACGCTGACGCTGGTCGCCGATCTGGAGAAAATAATCGCACAAGCGCGCGTCGCCGCCGCCAGGCTGCCGCGTCGGCCGAAGGTCTATTTCGAGGAATGGAACGATCCACCGATCTCCGGCATCGGCTGGGTGTCGGATTTGATCACCATCGCCGGCGGCGAAGACATCTTCAGCGAAAACGCTGCCAAACAATCCGCCAAAGACCGCATTATCGCCGACCCGCTGGAAATTGTTCGGCGCGCTCCGGAGATCATCATTGGTTCCTGGTGCGGTAAAAAATTCCGCCCCGAGAACGTAGCCGCACGGCCCGGCTGGGCGGGGGTGCCGGCGCTTGTCGGCGGGCAACTGCATGAAATTAAATCAGCGGTCATCCTCAATCCGGGGCCGGTGGCGATCCGTGAGGGATTGCCGACGCTAACGCGTATTTTCGAGCAGTGGGCCGCCCGGGGTTGAAGAATCCGGGGTAACGGCAGCTTGCTGATGCGAAAGAAGCGCCACGGCGGGGTGTAGCTAACCGAGGTCAAAATGTGCGGCCAGCCCGACAGTAGCGGCTTGGTATCCGCCGACGACCGAAAGTGGCGCATGTCATGGCGTTCGCGTAGCGCGCTCCAGAGGGCATCAATTTCAGTGTCGCTATAGCGGTGAGGATCATCTTGCATGTAGCGGGTTGATAAACGGGTATCCGTATTCCATGATTGACATGCAGTATTCATTGCGTGTTGCAGCATTTAACTGTGATTCATGAGGAGTGGTTTGATCACAGTCTCAGTTCGACCTTTGCTGCCGGTCGAGGCTCTCAGGCTGAACGACCGGATTGCAGCGATTCCGGTCAACTGAAGTCAATGACTGCGGAATGCGGTTCGTGTGAAGTAATTTGTTGACGGCAGCTTTTGAAGTGTCGCTCCTCTGCCCAATGCGGCCATACGATCAACGCTACTGGAAATCATAGTCTGGATCGTCGGCAGCCGCTGTGGGAGATGCTACGGTAGCGTAACAGGAGGGCAACGATCCGCAATGGGACGTCTCCGCCCAGTCCGCACCGGACATCGTGATCGATCAGCGCATCGCCTGGTAGTTGCGGCAAGGCGACTGGATGAGCCTCCGCTCGTCAGGGCGAGTCGTGCCTGATGCTTGGAGAGTGGTCACACGCCCGACCTCGGTCAGCGCGTGGTGCGCCATTCGGAGCAATTTTATGCTAATCGTGACGCATGCCGGTTCAAAATCGGAAATTGACTGTACACCCGGCATCAGCCATACTTTGTAGCCCAATACTCAACCATTGTGAGGGAATTGAAGATGAAAATGACAACCCTGATGACTTGTTCCCGTGCGATTTCGTTTCGGTCGCTTATGGGCTATTGTTTGGCGCTTGCGTTGACATGGGGTACTGGCCCTGCGCTGGCCATTGACCCGTTCTTCCCCACCTTTGGAAACAAGGGGATCGACGTCATTCAATATAACATCGACCTGGATGTAGACCCGGTTTCGGGACAAGTGGACGGCAAAGCGGCGATCATGATCCAGGCCCAAAAGCGGTTGAGCAGTTTCAAACTCGACCTCCATGTCCTCGCCGTTTCGAGCGTGAAGATCAACGGTATTGCTGCCGGCTTCAGCCAGGCCGATGACAAACTCATTATCACGCCGCAAAAGTCCATTCCTGCGGGCAGCATCTTCTGGCTCGGCGTCAACTATGGTGGCTTGCCCGCTCCGCTAAGTGACCCGACAGCGCCTGATGAACTATTTCTCGGCTGGTTTAAATATCAGGACGCCACCTATGTGGTTAGCGAGCCGGTGGGTGCCTCGACCTTCTTCCCGGCAAATGACGAGCCAACCGACAAGGCGACCTTCAATTTTGGCATCACCGTTCCCACCGGCTACACGGGCGTGGCCAACGGCAGCTTCCTGGGCTCAAAACGGCTGGGCGCCAAGCGGCGCTTCGAATGGGCCATGCAGGAGCCAATGACAGCGTGGCTGGCGACCGTTCATGTCAACAAGTTCAAGCTCGACCTCACCCGCACTCCTGGTGGAACACCCATCCGCGTGTATTCACCCGTTGGCGTGCCGAAGAAGCGCATCGATGTCTATGCAAAGGCAGGCCCGATGATCACCTATTTCGAAACTCTTCTAGGCCGCTATCCGTTTGCCAGCTACGGCTCGGTCCTTGTCGAAGATCCACTCCTCTCTTACCCGCTTGAGACCCAGGCAATGTCGACCTTTCCGGATACGACCCCCCCCGATGAGGCAATGGTGGCGCATGAGGTAGCCCACCAGTGGATCGGCAATTCAGTTTCGGTGGCGAAATGGGAAGATCTGTGGATCGCCGAAGGATCGGCCACCTATTTCGCAGAGATTTGGAGAAACCGCGACGACCCGGCAGCTTTCGAGGTTGCCATGCAGGAAATCTATGATTATGTCGTTGACCAGCAGGTGGGGCCAGCCGTGGTGGATGCCCCGGACCAAATGTTCTCGGAGCGCACTTACTTGCGCGGCGCAGCCACACTCCATGCGCTACGTCTTCATGTCGGCGACAGTAGCTTCTTCCAAATTCTACGCAACTTCGCACAGGATAATCGTGGCGGCAACATCACCTCGGAAGATTTCATCCGCACCGCCGAACACATCAGCGGCGATGACTCGGTTCGCCCGCTGCTCCATGCCTGGCTTTACGATGATGCCGTGCCAGCGCTCCCAGGCTTGGCAAGGCTTGCAGCGAAGCGTGGGCCAGTGGCGCGGCCCGACATCGTCGGTGGACGCTGCGGTCGTGGCAGTCACCGCGGTTCGCCGGCCAACTGCAAGGTGGAAGTGACAGCACCCTGACCGGAAGCCACCCGGTTGAAGCCAGCCCGGCACGCGGCCCGATTCATTTGGCGTCCTTCACCGCTACCCGAATGCCTGCGTCGCGCGGGCGCAGACCGCAACGCGTGATGGCCATGACAAACTGGAGAACTGCCGATGCCATGCGCAATTTCCTATTCCAACGAGCTGTTGCTTGAACACGGTAAATTTGTTCTAGAAACCCATCGTCATTCCGGCGAAGGCCGGAATTCAGATTTGTACAACTGATCAAGATGTTAGTAAAACTGTTTTGATAAACGAACTGGATTCCGGGTCAAGCCCGGAATGACGGTAATTCAATAAGTTAGCTTTAGAACAAATTCACCC
>JAYSZS010000296.1:0-8766 GCA_043737935.1 Propionivibrio sp.
CTTTCTCGCGCACCAGGGCTGCCATGCCTACCAAGGTTATCTGTTTGGCCGGCCGGTGCCGGTCGAGGACTTCGAAGCATTCGCGCTTCGGGTGACGCATCCGCAGCCGCCTATTGCAGTTTTGAGTTGATTGCTTTGAACGAGACCTTTGAAGCTGACTTGAAGCTGGCTTTTGGCGGGACTTGTGGCGGCCGAGTCAGCCGAACGATTGATCGGGAAGGGCGGACACTCTAAAGGCGGGTGATATAAAGGATACGCTCATCGCCGGGCAGTGCCAAAGGGACTACCGGTAACAGACCACTATTGCCATCCACCTTCCCCATTTGCTCAACCTCAAAACCGCTCTTCTCCCCCTCAAGCTTTCTTCCTCCATTCAAAGTCATTCGCCGCTTCCATCGCCGAGAAATCCAGAGCAATCCCGCTCGCGTCGATCGTCAGAGAAATATCGTCGAGATACGGCTTCAGCCGCGTCTGCATGACCAGCGCGTCATAAATCGACTCCTTCAAGGCCGCAGACGAGGCGTTGAGGAACTCCTCGCGCGTGTTGAAGAAATCGATCGTCAGCGTGCTATTCGCTGCCGGCACCGACAGGAAGGTCTGGCCGTTGAAGCGTTCGGATGATTGGGGAGGGTGGTGTAGCGATTTGTCGTGGGATTGCACCATATTTCAAGGCTTCCCGCAGCCTGGCGAACAACTCAAAACCCAGTTTCTAGAGGCGTTTAATGATTTCCCGATAGCGAAAACCAGCCAGCCGCCCCATCAGGCACTGACTACAAGCGGATAATCAAGTCCATCCTTTGCAACGGGTGGGGTGCTAACCAATCCTTCGGATTGCGCCTCCAGCAGTTTTCTTGCTATATCGCGCGCAATTTCGATGGTTTCCTGAATCGTACGTCCTTGGGCGACCCAGCCTTGCACTTCGTCGCTGGTGGCCAGGTAAAGACCTTCCGGCAGTTTTTCAATATGCAAATTGACCATACATTCCATGATGTAACTCCCTTGTCAATAGAACGGTTACTGCGGACTTATGCATGAATCGCCTGCGCCACCAACCGAACCCCCAAGGCAGCGCATACCCGGTTAATGGTGTCGAAGCGCGGAGAAGCATTTGGCCGTAACGCCTTGTACAAGGCTTCGCGGGTAATCCCGGAGGCTTTGGCAATCTCGCTCATTCCCCGCGCACGAGCCACCAAGCCAAGCGCGTGCGCCAGTTCAGCCATATCACCCGTCTCGATCACGGCATTCAGATAGGCTGCGATGTCTTCTTCGCTCCTGAGATGTTCCGCCAGATCAAACTCGGGCAGATCGGCAACGCGGATTTTCCTGGTCATCACTTAATCCTCAATTTGAGCCGCGAGTTTCACGGCCTTGGCAATATCGGCGGTCTGTGTGGTTTTGTCGCCACCACCGAGCATCACAATTAACGATTCACCCCGCTGAATGTAGTACATGCGCCATCCCGCGCCGAAATGTTCGCGCATTTCGACAACTTCTTGACCAACAGGCTTCACTCACCAAGGTTACCGCGCTGCGCCTTGTCCAGACGGCGAGCCAGACGGATGCGCGTCACACCGTCTTTCAGTCCGTTCAGCCAAGTGGTGAATTCGGGAAGGAGCCTGATCGAAAAAATGAATGTACTGTATTCGTACGATTACATATTGTCAACTTCGCCGGCTTGTGAACACCATTCTGGACGCCGTGCTGAGCACTGCCTTCACATCAGCCCAATCCGCAAGCCGTTCCCGCATTCAACCCAGTGCCTTCTCCACCACTTCGAACACGTCGCGCGACAGGCCCGGCTGCTGCCGGATCGACTCCAGCGCTGCCCGAGCTTTGCGCTGGCGTTCGCTATCGAAGCGTTTCCAGCGGTCGAAGCTGCGCGCCAGGCGCGATGCGACTTGCGGGTTGATCGGGTCGAGTACGGCGATTTGTGCGGCGAGGAAGCGGTAACCGCCGCCGTCGCCGGCGTGGAAGTGGCGGTGATTGGCGCCAAAGGTGCGCAGCAGGGCGTAAATCTTGTTCGGATTCTTCAGATCGAACGCCGAATGTCGGGTGAGGCTGTCCACGCGCGCCAGCGTGCCGGGCAAGCGACTGCTGGCCTGTACGGCAAGCCATTTGTCGACGACCAGCGCTTCGTGTTGCCAGCGCTCGTAGAACGCGGCCAGCGCGGACTCGCCCTCGGCTTGATCGGATCCCGGTGCGTTGGCCATTACCGACAATGCGGCGAACTGATCGGTCATGTTGTCGGCGCCGTCGAATTGCTGCCGCGCCAGCGCGCGGTGGGCGCCCGAATCAAGTTCGTTGAGGTAAGCCAGACAGAGGTTGCGCAGGCGGCGACGGCCGGCTTCCGCCGTGACCGGGCGATAGGCCCCAAGCGGTGCAAAAGCGTCATAAAGTCGGATGAACTCACTCTCCAGGCCGCTCGCCAGATAACGCGCCAGACCGGTTCGCGCCTGGTGCAGCACCTCGGGATCGACCACCTCCATCTGCTCGGCCAGCGTGGCTTCGCCGGGCAGCGTCAGCGCTTCGGCAATGAAGGCCGGATCGCCTACGCTGAGCAGAACCTTGCGCGCCGCAGCGAGCACGCTGGCCGGCCAGACGGGGGTTTCGCCCTGCGCAAGCTGATCGACGGCGCTGCGTATGAGGTGCCCAAAGAGACGTTGACCGGCTTCCCAGCGGTTGAAGGGGTCGCTGTCATGCGCCAGCAGATGGACGAGTTCGGCTTCGCTGTAGGCACAGTCGATGACGACCGGCGCCGAGAAATTGCGTAGCAGCGAAGGCACCGGCCGCTGCGCGATATTATCGAAAATGAAGACCTGTTCGCGCTGGCTCAGGTGCAGGACTCGCGTTGTTGTGCCCGCTTCGATACTTGCTTCGATACTTGCTCCTACGCCTGCTCCTACGCCTGCTCCGACGCCCGCTTCGACTACGCCTCCGATTTCCAGATCGCGGCCTTGCGGGTCGACCAGGCCAATGGCGACCGGGATCAGGTAAGGCGCTTTCTCGGCCTGCCCCGGCGAGGGGGCACAGCTCTGGGTCAGCGTCAACGTGTAGCGGCGGGCGGCGGCGTCATAAATACCGTGCGCGCTGACTTTTGGTGTGCCGGCCTGGCGGTACCAGGTCATGAAGGGCGCGAAGTCAAAAGCGGCGGCATCGGCCATGGTCGCGACGAAGTCGTCGCAGGTCACCGCCTGCCCGTCATGGCGGGCAAAGTAGAGATCCATGCCGCGCCGGAAGGCGTCCTTGCCGATCAGTGTCCTGATCATGCGCACGACTTCGGCACCCTTTTCATACACGGTGGAGGTGTAGAAGTTGTTAATTTCCATATAGGAAGCCGGACGTACCGGATGCGCCATCGGGCCGGCATCTTCCGGGAACTGGACGGCACGCAGGCCGCGCACCTCGCGGATACGCGCCGTTTCGCGGCTGTGTGTGTCAGCTCCGAATTCCTGATCGCGGAAGACGGTCAGCCCCTCCTTCAGGGAAAGCTGGAACCAGTCGCGGCAGGTCACGCGATTGCCGGTCCAGTTGTGGAAATACTCGTGCGCAACTACGCGATCAATGTTTTCGAAATCGGCATCGGTGGCCACGTCGGCACGCGCCAGAACGTATTTGGTGTTGAAGATGTTGAGGCCCTTATTCTCCATGGCGCCCATGTTAAAGTCGCCGACGGCAACGATCATGTAGTGGTCGAGATCGCATTCGAGGCCGAAGGTCTTTTCATCCCAGTACATCGCCTTCCTGAGCGCGGCCATGGCGTGTGCGCATTGATCGAGCTTGCCCGGCTCGACGTAAATGGCCAGCCGCACGTTGCGTCCGGACGCGGTGCAGTAGGTGTCGCGCAGGACATCGAGCTTGCCGGCAACCACGGCGAAGAGATAACAGGGCTTCCTGAAGGGATCTTCCCAAGTGGCATAATGGCGGCCCTCCGGCTCGTCACCACTGGCCAGCGGATTGCCGTTGGCGAGCAGGAAGGGAAAAGCCGCCTTGTCGGCATGCAGGCTGACGGTGTAGCAGGCCATGACATCCGGTCGGTCGATAAACCACGTGATGCGGCGAAAGCCCTGCGGTTCGCACTGCGTAAAGTAACCGTCCCGGCTGCGATACAGCCCGGAGAGTTGCGTATTGCTGTCCGGCTGAATGCGCACCCGCGTTTGCAGCGTGAAGCGCTCAGGCAGCCCGTTCAGGACAAGCTGGTTTGCGCCCAGGCTGTAGTCTTCTGCAGAGAGCTGGCGCCCGTCGAGACTGACCGAGAGGGTTTCGAGATCCTCGCCATCGAGCTGCAGCGGGTGCTCGCCGGCCAGCGCAGGATTGCGCACACAGTTCAGCGTGCTGACCACCAGCGTCCCCTGCGGGCGGATGTCCACATCGAGATGAACGGTATTCACCAGCCACGGCGGCGGGGTATAGTCTTCGAGCTTGACCAGGGCAAGGGTATCGGTGTGCATATTTTGTTCCGGATGAGGGCAGCCAGGATGTTAGCCGATAGGCCAGGAAAAGGGGTACGGCGATGCGCATTAAACATTCGACACAAAAAGCTGACAAGGAAAACCCTGAGCGATAAACTACACCTTTAATGACAAACAAGGAATCAACATGACAAGCACAGTCTCGCTCGGCGGCAATCCGGTTCAGGTCGCTGGCAATTTCCCTCGGATAGGTCAGACCGCTCCTTCATTCACACTGGTCGGCAAGGGTCTGGCCGACGTTGCGCTGTCCAGTTTTACCGGCAAGCGCAAGGTTCTGAACATCTTCCCGAGTATCGATACACCGACCTGCGCGACCTCGGTACGCAAGTTCAACCAAAGCGCCAGCAAGCTGGTCAATACCCTCGTGCTCTGCATCTCGGCCGACCTCCCCTTCGCGCAAAGCCGTTTTTGCGGCGCTGAAGGCCTGGACAACGTGCTTACGCTTTCAACCCTGCGCGGTCGCGAATTCCTCGCAGACTATGGTGTCGCGATTAGCGATGGCCCGCTGGCCGGCGTAGCGGCGCGGGCGGTAATCGTTCTCGACGAGAACGACAAGGTGTTGTACGCCGAGCTGGTCCCGGAGATCAAGAGCGAGCCCGATTACGACGCGGCGCTCAAGGCGCTTGGCTGAACGAAGCGAATACTTCACTTGAAAGAACAGGCGCCCGGTGGGCGGGGCGACCCGGCGTTCGTTGCCTCGGCCAATGCCCAGCTCGCCCTGGTGCACGCGCTGCAAGACCCGGCGCGCTACCCGCATCCAGTCGAGGAGGTAACGCTGCTGGAAACGCACATTTCCTATGTGCTGCTCACCGGTCTCTTTGCCTACAAGATCAAGAAAGCAGTCAATCTCGGCTTTCTTGACTTCACCCGCCTTGAGCAACGCCGCTTCTACTGCGCTGAGGAGTTTCGCCTCAATTGCCGGCTGGTTCCCGAACTATATCTTTCCGTCATACCGATTTTTGGTACAGCGGACGCGCCCCGGCTGGGCAACGGCACGGAGCCGGTCGAAGACATTCAAGGCATTGAATATGCCGTAAAGATGCTCGAATTCCGGCAATCGGCCTTGCTTGACCATCGCTTGGCGCAGGGCGAATTGCGCACAGAGGAATTAGACGCGCTGAGCGGGCAAATCGCCGACTTCCATGCGCAAGTGGCGCGCGCCGGAGCGGAGAGCGAGTACGGCGCACCGGCGGCGGTATGGACGCTGGTGGCGCAGAATTTCCGCCAGATCCCGGCCGGAACAGACGACGCCGGCGACCGGGCGGTGCTGAATGAACTGGAAACCTGGAGTCGCAACGAATTTACCCGACTCGAGGGCTTTATGGAAACCCGCCGGGGCGCGGGTTTTGTTCGCGAATGTCACGGCGACCTGCATCTGGGCAATATTGCCCTGGTGCACGGAACGCCGAAGATTTTCGACTGCATCGAATTCAATGCCAGGCTGCGCTGGATCGACGTAATCAGCGAAGTCGCTTTCCTGAGCATGGACCTCGAAGAAAGGGGGCGGCCTGACTTTGCCCACCGCTTTCTCAACCGCTACCTGGAAGCCACCGGTGATTACGCGGGCTTGCAATGCCTGCCTTTCTTCCGCGTCTATCGCGCCCTAGTGCGCGCCAAGGTGGCGGGAATCCGCGCCGCTCAGGAAGCGCCGCAAGCCGCGCGGAGGGAGGCGGAAATCCGCTCGCAATATCTGGCCTTCGCCCACCGCGCGAGCCGGCCACCCAGGAAGCAGTTGCTGCTCATGCACGGCGTTTCGGGATCGGGGAAAACCTGGCTTTCCGAGGCCGTGCTGAAACACATCGGCGCCCTGCGCCTGCGCTCGGATATCGAGCGCAAGCGACTGTGCGGGTTGCCTGCACTGGCGCTCAGCGCATCGGCACCAGACCGCGGCCTCTATGACGCGGCAACGACGCGTGCCACCTATCAGCGGCTGGAACAGTTGGCGCAGAGCATTCTGGACGCCGGCTTCCCGCTCGTCATCGATGCGGCCAGCCTCAAGCTTTGGCAGCGGGAGATCTTCCGCAATCTGGCCAGGGCTCTGCACGTCCCTTTCCGTATTCTTTCCTGCCGCGCAACCGAACCCGCCCTGCGGCAACGGCTACTGGCCAGGGAGCAGGCTGCTACCGATGCTTCGGACGCCGGCCAGGAGATCCTGGAATATCAACTCCAGAACAGCGAACCTCTGTCGCTTGCCGAACAGGATGAGTCGCTCGTGTTCGACAACGAGAACGAATCACTCAAGGGCTTCATGCGGCGGGTTGCTGAGATTGCTCGCTGATGACCACTGCAAGCAGGAGTAAGCACGTCGGTGGACTTTCCCCTGTGGGTTTTCTGCTGTCGCCATGTCAGAACGGCTAAAATTCATCGCATGCCACAGAACGACTACCCGCTGACCCTGCTCTGCCATCCCGCCACCCCGGCCCCGGTAGTGCGGGCGATCGAGGCCAGCGTATTGCTGCGCGCCGACGGCGGCCTGAGCCTCGCCTTCCGGCTGTGGGGGGACATGGCCCGCCTGCTGATTCCGATGACGGGGGCAAGCGAGCGAACCGAGCTGCTGTGGGAGCACACCTGCTTCGAAGTCTTTGTCGCCGGCGCTGGCGATTCGGCCTACCGCGAGTTCAATTTCTCGCCTTGTGGGCCGTGGGCCGCCTATGCTTTTTCGGACTATCGACAGCGCGACGAAACGCTGGTGCTGAGCGAGGCGCCGCAGATCGCTTCCCGTCTCTTCGCCGGTCGCCTGGAAATCGAAGCCCTTCTCGCTCCGGGAGGTCTGCCGGCCTGTGCTGGCAGACTGCAGATCGGGCTGGCGGCCGTTATCGAAGCCGCCGACGTCGTCGATGGCAGCCACAGTTACTGGGCTCTGCACCACCCTGCCCTGCGACCTGACTTTCACCACCGCGAAGCCTTCACGCTGGAACTGAGCGGCCCGCGCAACTCTGTTTGAAAGCTCCCACGATGCCCGTCATAAAATTCGGACTCGACCGCCTGCTCGCCGAAGCCGACCTGCGCCGGCCGCTGGCCGGCAGGCGCGTTGCCCTGCTCGCCCACCCGGCCTCGGTGACGGCCGATCTGACACATGCCCTGGATGCGCTGGCCGCGCTCTCCGATCTGCGCCTAAGCGCGGCCTTCGGCCCTCAGCACGGCCTGCGCGGCGACAAGCAGGACAACATGGTCGAGTCGCCCGACTTTCTCGATCCGCGGCACGGCATCCCGGTATTCAGCCTGTACGGCGAAGTACGTCGCCCAATGCCGTCGATGATGGACACTTTTGACGTGCTGCTGATCGACCTGCAGGATCTCGGTTGCCGCATCTATACCTTCATTACCACCCTGCGCTATTTGCTCGAAGCGGCTGCCAAACACGGCAAGATGGTGTGGATACTCGAGCGACCGAACCCCGTCGGCCGCCCGCTGGAAGGGCTGCTGTTGCGTCCAGGCTGGGAGAGCTTTGTCGGCGCCGGCGCGCTGCCGATGCGCCACGGTTTGACCCTGGGCGAACTGGCGCAATGGTTCATCGCCACCCTGAAGCTCGATGTCGAATGCGAAGTCATCGGCATGCACGGCTGGTGCCCCGAAGCCGCACCGGGCTATGGCTGGCCGCTCGGCGATCGTTCATGGATCAATCCCAGCCCGAATGCGCCCAATCTCTCGATGGCGCGCTGCTTCGCCGGCACCGTGATGCTCGAAGGAACGACGCTCTCCGAGGGACGTGGAACGACTCGCCCGCTCGAGCTGTTCGGCGCGCCGGACATCGACGCCCATGCCCTGATCGGCGAAATGTTCGCCCTCGCACCGGCGTGGCTTGCCGGCTGCCGTCTACGCGAGTGCTGGTTCGAACCGACCTTCCATAAGCACGCCGGACAACTGTGCAACGGGGTGCAGATTCATGTTGATGACGATGGCTACCGGCACCACAACTTCCGCCCATGGCGCGTGCAAAGCCTGGCCTTCAAGGCACTGCGCCGCTTGCAGCCGGACTATGCGCTGTGGCGCGACTTCGCCTACGAGTACGAGAATGACCGGCTGGCCATCGACCTGATCAACGGCAGCCCGCTGCTACGCGAGTGGGTCGACGATCCTTCCGCGACGCCGGCCGACCTCGACGCATTGACTTTGGCCGACGAGGCCGCCTGGGAGGCCGAGCGAAAGGATTTCCTGCTCTACTGAGGCAGGCGAAGTCTCCGAGTTCAGTGATTGAAGCGAGGTCAACGGGGTACGGCACACAATTTAATGGCGGTAGACAATGCGGGACTAGGCGATGCTGAGCTTCGGAAAACGACCCAAAACGGCCCTTCAA
>JAYSZS010000297.1:0-3812 GCA_043737935.1 Propionivibrio sp.
TTCAATTGGTTGTCGCAACATCTCAACTATGGAGGTGTTGTATGGCAAGAGCAAAGGGGTGGATGCAAGAGCAGACAGGGCGGCCGGCGATGCGCTCGCAACCCGCACCTTGAAAAACCCCAGTTGTGTAAGGGTCTGAAAAATACCAAATTAAAAATTCCGAAGTGAGGTGGCCAGGGAAAGCAGGTTTACGAATCAATCGCCGCCTTTTATTATTAGCTGGGTTGATTTCAATCGCAGCGTTGTGCTTTTTCCTGCCCTCTGTGCCAACAGAGGCCTTCCGATCGTGGCGCTGGATGAGGTATTCCCTCGGGGTCGATGCGCGCGATGAAGGTCCGCCAACTACGCACGCCGCGGCGATCAAGTTCCATATGAAGTAACCAGCCGGTATTGTTGTCCTCGTCAATGAATCCATCGAAAACGAAGTTTCCGAGACTGTAAATGATCGGCTTTCCTGTGTAATGCTCGATGTCCTGGGTAACGTGTGGGTGGCCGCCAACCACCGCATCCGCTCCCGCGTCGATCATGAGGCGCGCCAACTGACGTTGACGTTGATTGGCGAGGGGTTCATGTTCCCAGCCCCAGTGCATGACCGGGATAACCAGATCGGCGCGAAAGCGGGCTCGGGCATTGGCAATATCGAACTTGACCTGCTCATCCTCGCTCCAGGCCACCCCCGGTTTGTTGTGATCTGCCTCGAAGCTGCGCGGGAAGAATTCGTTGTACCCGAGCAGGGCTATTCGCAAACCCTTGCGCTCGATCATGAGGGGCGTATGGGCGTGGACGAGGTTAAACCCCCCGCCAAAATAGTTGATGTTCTGCCGTTCGATCAGATCGAGCATTTCGCTGAAGGCCATCGGCCCGAAGTCCCCCGAATGGTTGTTCGCCAGGCCCAGCACGTCAAAATGACGTTTGAGAACCTTCAAGACGCGAGGGTGGGCACGAAACGTGAAGGGTTTCCCGGGCTCGGGCATCCCGCGGGTGGCCACCACACATTCCAGATTACCCACCCGGATGTCCGCCGCATCCAGAATCGAGGCAAATGGCGCAAAGGGATCGCGCCCACGTTTGATTGCCTTGCCTAACGAGTCGGCAAGCATGATGTCCCCTACGAAGTTGATGGAGACGGTTGGTTCAACCTGTGGTATTTCCGCTGGAACTGGCCCTGAAATGGCGAGGCAAAGAGCGGCGGCAACGCCCAATAGATAAGTTTTATTCACGGCGCGACCTCGAATAAAGCGCAGCTGTATTGCAGCTCCCGCCCGAGGACGGGAGAGTAGAGGTAGTTCACGCCGGTGAGCGCATCGGGCGAGGGGGCGACTTCAGACGAGGGCATTAAATACTTGGCTACGTGCACCAATACCGACTGGCGTGTGGACTGGTAATACGTGTAGATCTTGATGTATTCGATTTGCTGCACGTCGCCGATTACCACCACCTTGAAGCGAAAACTTCGGCCGATGTCGATGGCCTCGACGTTGTAAGGATCCTTGACAGGAACAAACTCCAAGGTACGAACTTCACCGCCCTGGATGACCTGGCAACGCAGACGTGGTTCGGCAGACACACCCGCCGGTAATAATATCGAACCGACAAGTGTTAGGACGACCACATCGCTGCGCACGTCGCTCATGTTTTTCAAGAAGGAGTGTGCCTTCCCGTGGGGCGCTTTATGCGCGCCAGACAATGATATTTTTCCGCGAGGCGGACTCCTCTCCAATTCTTGCTCATGACTAGCCTTGTGCAAAAAAAGCTCCGATTTTAACGGGATCTGCTCTGCCAGCGTAAATCGGTTAAACGGAGGGTGGGTTTCGTCGCGTCGCATTGCCCGTGCGACGCGGCGAAAGCGGTCGAGACTCGGCAATGGCGTTGAAGGCGTCTGGATGAATAGCCGATCGATGGTGAAATAGGTTCGTCCATGCGCCGCAGGTGGAGCACCACGTTTAATGAATTTTCGAAAGTTGTTTCATCCTCACCGCTGCCGTGAGGGCTGCGCTGACTTTTGGTGGCTGCGATCAAGCGGTAGCGCGTCCGCAGGCCGATATCTATCGCGATGGATTTAACGCAATGCGCGACAGCGCACAGACCTATGCCGGGCCCGCGTGGGAAAGTAAAGATTCTGGTCAAGGCTAATTGCAGCAGAGCCACGGGTGACGGGAATTGTGCATCGCCTGGCCACAGTGCAACCGAACTGCATGACACCTTCCAGTTCTATAAACCCATTATCACAACGAGCGAAGGAGATTTACATGAGCTACGAAAACAAGGGTCCGAACAGGGCCGACGAAACAAATGAGAACCGCGATCTCATCTCTGGCGCGCCAGGGGCACACCCGATCGGGACAGGCGTAGGTGCAGCGGCGGGTGGGGTGGCTGCCGGCGCGGTAGCAGGTAGCGTCGTCGGCCCAGTCGGCACCGTCGTTGGCGCTGCAGTCGGTGCGATTATCGGCGGTCTCGCCGGCAAGGGAGTTGCCGAAGCGATCGATCCAACCAGCGAAGCAGCCTATTGGCGTGAAAACTTCAAAAACCGTCCTTACGCCGAGAACGCTACCAGCTTCGACGACTATGGACCGGCCTACGGCTACGGTGTGAGTTCGTACGTCAAATACCCGGGTCGCAGCTTCGACGACGTTGAAACAGATCTGTCGCGCGACTGGGACGGCGCACGTGGCGCATCGAAACTTCAATGGATCCAAGCGCGCAACGCCACGCGCGATGCCTGGGAACGCATCGGCAATCGTTAGCGTGAAAGTCGCGTCGGCGACATTGAACACCTCCCCTCGTCATCTGGCTGTTGGGCGGGGGTGAGGAAAACGGGCAGACCGGCAACTTTTATAATGACTCTCCGCAGCACGGTTTACCGCTTTCAAGCGTCTGAAATTTATGGATCGATGTCAGGAATGGAGTTGAACCTTTCGATGGCCTGCCGATGTCCGCTATACCCCCGATTCCCGAGCGCCTGGGCGCGAGTGTCAGGCTCGTTGCAAGATCTGACGCCACGCAGGTGTGCACTCCATTTTCCAGCCCTGTCGCAAACCGCTGCAACGCCAATCTGTACGTCAGTTAGGGATGGCGGGTGCGCTGCGGCAGCAGGAGAGTGCCATGACGCTTAGGCAGATCGGGGAACTGATTGGCAAGTCGTTCAGCGCGTGGGTTGACGATTACGCATCGAGTATGGGGGCAGCTTTGGCCTACTACACCCTGTTCTCGATTGCCCCGCTGCTGATCATCGTCATCGCCATCGCGGGTCTTGTTTTTGGCCAGGACGCAGCGCGCGGCGAAATCGTTGCTCAGATCCAGGGCCTCCTTGGCCGCGACGGCGCCATCGCAGTGCAGGGGCTGCTGAAAAGCACCAGTGAGCCAGTGGAGGGAATCGTTGCCATCGTGCTCAGTTCGATCATGCTCTTCATTGGCGCGACGACAGTGTTTGCTGAGTTGCAGAGCGACCTCGACCGTATCTGGCGCGTCTCCGCCCGGGCCAAACAGAATGGCATATTCATCATGTTGCGCACGCGTCTGCTTTCTTTCGGACTGGTGCTCGGCCTCGGATTCCTGCTCTTGGTCTCGCTGCTGATCGGTGCGGCGATCGCCGCCTTCGGCCGATGGTGGGAAGGGTTTTTCGAAGGCTGGGAGGCAATTCTCCAGACGATTGATTTCTTCCTCTCTTTCGCCATTACGACCGTGCTGTTCGCGATGATCTACAAGCTCATGCCGCGAGCCCGGATCGCCTGGCGGGATGTCTGGATCGGTGCGGCTGTGACGGCACTCTTGTTCGAAATCGGCAAACTCCTTATAGGCCTTTATCTAGGGAA
>JAYSZS010000298.1:0-8743 GCA_043737935.1 Propionivibrio sp.
ATGAATCAGAAAATGAAAGAAACATCGTAATGATGTACGCCGCGTTGTCTACGACTCGTGGACAACGCTCTTTACATTTCGTGGCGTCCGTTGAAAGGGAGCCAGTTCAAAGCGCCCCGTTTTACGCTCAACCTCAGCCTAATCATCCTGCGCCACAAACCGCCATTTCTTGACTGGCTTACCTCCATAGATCCCGATCCATCGGTGACACTCGCCAATATTGAGGATGACAGCGATGTCTTCCTTATCCCTGATGCGCAATTGATCAACAGCGAATACGACGCGCAGATGTGGATTGAACAGCGATGGGCCGGACTATTCGATCACATGCTGACCAGTTGGATAACAGATATTGACGCTTGGCCGAAAAAAAGTTCACTAAAAATGTTTCGAGAGTGGTTCGCTATTGAATACCACTCGATGGTGTGGGATTTGGCTGTGACGGATTTCGAGGTTAAAGAATGGATTGAAGATACAGGGTCTGATGATGCCCCTGACGTATTGATTCATTGATTGAATGGTTGTTTGGCCTTAGTCGGAGTTTCCAGCGGTGAGTTCGGAGGTCGGATTTCGAGGATGCGGACAAGACGTGGAACGCTTCCGTGACTCTCCGGAAACCACGTAAACTTTCAACGTAAACTTTCCATCACCGATCGATACCATTTATCAAACACCAAATAAAACCAGACGAGCTATAGAAATCGATGTTCGTCAGGTTATCGACCTTTTTAATGTTGAGGTTGACACCAACCGTAAGCTGACCAGGTTGGCCCAGAGTAAACCAAACTCCGGCACGCGAAGTAAAGATGAGGTGACACACCGATAATTCTGTTTGACAGGTTCCGCGATACGGAACAAAATAAGCCATGATTCATTCATTCGCCTGTCCCGATACGGAAACGCTTTTCAACAGTCAGGCCGTGCCCCGGTTCAGGAACATCGAACGTGTGGCGCGACGCAAACTGCTGCAACTGCATGCGGCCAACGAACTGGTCAGCTTGAGGATTCCTCCAGGCAACCAGCTCGAAGCGCTGAAAAGCGATCGCAAAGGACAGCACAGCATCCGCGTCAATGCGCAATGGCGCGTGTGCTTTGTCTGGCGTGAGGATGGTGCGCACCAGGTTGAAATTGTGGACTACCACTAGGAGCTGAACATGGCTGAACTACTTGACGAAATCCACCCCGGTGAAATTCTGCTGGAGGACTTTATGAAACCGATGGGAATTTCGGCCCGTCAGCTCGCGGCTGACATCGACGTCTCCCCCAGTCGCATCAGCGAGCTGGTGCATGGATCGCGTCCGATTACCGCCGATACGGCGCTGCGCCTGGGTCTGTTTTTCGGCATGGAACCTCGTTTCTGGCTCAACCTGCAAACGGAGTACGACCTGCGGGTTACCGCGCGTACCCTTCAAGAAAAGATCACTCCTCGAATCCGCGTTTTTCATCGCGCTGTCGCCTGAGTCGTTTAAAAGAGATCAACCTTCTCCACAAAGGGTGCACATCGGTTGCGGATGAAATTATTCCTTGAATTTCGGCAGTCGGCTAAAACCATCCGAAGTAGCCCCGAAAAATCGAGCGGCGCGAATGGCAGCTAACTCATCAGTTACCGGTCGCTCGGCACTGTAATAGATCGGGCCGCTAATCGGCCAATCCGGTCATTGGGGCTCTGTGCCACCAACGGCAGCAATGGGCAGGTCAGCGGTCGTAGTTCTGGAAGTCGGCTCGAACGACCGTGTGGTACTTCAGGCTACTTCTGTAATAACCAAGGGCAGCAGATACTGAGCGTCGAAATTCGCCAAGCTGGCCCAAGTATCACACGAGCTGACGTGGTGCGATGTCGCAATGGGGTATTTGCTATGGCTCTACAGCATCTCGGGGAGTAGCGCTAACCGGACTTCTGCAACTGAAACGGTGATCCGCAAAGCCAATAGATACGCTAACTTTCGGGCGCATTTCTTGCGGATCGCCTTTCCGTACATCACAATAGAATCGACGGCAGGCAACACCGCTTCTCAACACCCGATGACCTTGAACTCCACCCGTCGATCCAGCGCATCGCTGGCGTCGTCGCGCCCGTTGCCGACCATGGTCTGTTTTGACCCAACGCCGTTGGCAATTGTCCGTTTGGCGAGCATCGGCAACACAATTTCCAGTCTTGACTTGACGTACTCCGCACGCAACATCGATAGACGTTCGTTCAAGGGTTCGGGGCCGGTTGGACTGGTGTGGCCGGTAATCTCAAGGCAACTCCCAGTACCCGCCGTTCGTTTAGCGATAGATTTCAACCAAACAGGGTAAGGGCCGCTCAACCTGGGGTCGGGTACGAACGCCGTGGAGCCGGGGCGGAACAGAAACTTGACGGCCAGACGCCGGTGCTCAAGACCATAATCGACAATCTTTGCAAACGCTGCCTCGGCCTGCGGCTGGCGCCCGAGCTTCCAGTTTGCGAGGTAGATACCGTTGTGCACGCGAAACTGGTTGCCGGCAGGCGTGGATAACGCGCTGGAGTAAAGGTCAAGCGCGGCCTTGTAGCGCCCGGCGTCGTAGGCGTCGATCGCTTCGGCGACCAGTGCTGCGGCGACGATGCGGTCGAGGTACAAGGGATTGATTGGATCGCCAGCCTTGGTCCCCTGGCAGGTCTTGATGTAGCCCTCGGTGGCCGGGTCTTCCGACCATGCCGGGGCGTCGATGAAGAAGGCCAGCGGCGTCGGGTCGACGCCCTCGGGCAGTGCAAATGCCAGGCCTTTGCTGACCAGTTTGCCGCTGCGTAGATCGGCGAGCGCCAGGCAAATGCGGAAAGCTTCGCGCGTACCCGAGGTTTGTCTCTGGGCGTTGACGCCGGTCAACGTACCAATCAGGACCAGCGGGCTCTTGGCCACGTTGCCGGCCGAAAACGGCTTTACGTCGTACTGCGGAAACTGCTCGCGAATAAGGCTGGTGAGACGTACGCCCATCGACTTTGTAGCGACGGATTGTGCACCGGTCATGCCATCGATCAGAGGGTCGATCACGACAGTGTATTTAGGCTGCGCTGGCGATCCATCAGGTGGCAATTTGGCGTTATTGAACAGGGTGGTGGCAGCGCTCAGGACGGCTTTGTCGTAGGGCTGAACGGGCGGCGGCAATACCGGCGCCGAGTTGGTTACTGGCGGCGATGGCGTCTGCTGCGGATTGGCGCAGCCGGCGGCAAGCAGTGCAACAGATAGCGTTAAAAGCGTTGAAATAGCATTTTGGCGAATGAAGGTGATCATTGTTGACACTCCTTGCGAAACACGGATTGCGTTTTTTCGGACAGCGTTTCCCCAAGCTGAACTCTGTTCAGAAGATCGGCGCAGCGGGAGCTTGTCGCGCGTGTTGTATCGGCACGCTTGACCGTGTGCGGTCGCTCCCGGAGCTGGCGTATCGTCGGTGACGGCGTAGCGGTTGGGTTGTCAGGCACTGCGGCAGATTCTTGCGGGATCATGGTCTTCACTGGAGGCTCGGGAGTGGCGGGCGTTGGTTCTGCCGATGCCGGAATCCGGCGCGGTACTTCTGTTACCTGAGGCGGCTTTACGGTGGTATCCCGGGCGGAAAGTGCAAAATAGGCCGCCAAGCCGGCGAGCAGTAGACCACCAGCAATTGCCCAAGCCAGGCTGCGCCGTTGGGGCAAGCGCTCGGTCGATATCGTGTCGCCTTTCAGATCGTCCGGAATATAGGGGCGGCCATGATCGGCGCTCGCTCTGCCGACGCCGGTATCTTTGTCGTTCGTTTGCGCAGGACTGTTTTTTACGCCCGCGCCGGGTTTGCCAAGGAGATGTTCTAGGTCGTCGATGAGCAGGCGCATGCCCTCGAACTCGCGCGATCCGTCCCATTCGGTGAGATCGGCAGCCTGTATTTCGCGAAACCCCGCCGGTGGTCGAACGGCTTCGATCAGCACCGGAACAAGCTTGTCCTGCCGCCGTCCTTCGCTGGCCTCTTCATAAACCCACTCGCTTTTGATCGACCTGCTCGACCACAGGACGATCATGCAGCGCATGTTTTCCAGCGCGTGATCAAGCACGCTGCGCCAGGTCTCACCGGCCGGAATCCGGCGATCCCACCACACCGTCCAGCCGACCGCTTCAAGCACCGCAGCCACGCGTCGCGCTGTTTCTCTGTCCTTTTCGTTGTAGCTCAGAAAAATGTCGGTCATGCCTTCATCCGGGCCAAGGTTGGTAATCCATCTCAACGCGTTCCTACAAGGTCTTCAGGTACTCCACCAGGGCGTCCTTTTCTGAGACCGACAAGCCAGTGTCGAACTCGTGCCCTTGGTGGCTGACGCCCTAGCCGACTGTCTCCAGCCGGGGGCCTACGCGCCGGACATCCGGGAAGTCGATGACGAAACCGACCTTGCTTCAGTCATACACACGTCTTATCCGCGCCAGAACACAATGAGGCACTTGGCTACGGGTTCCAGCAAGTCAAGCAGGCTTGTTGAAGCCGAGCCGTTGTACAAAAAGGGCGTCCTGAGTTAAATGCCTTCATGTTCTGTCTTGTTCTCGTCATCACCTGATTCTGCCAACGCCATCTCACACTACACCTTTTCGAGATCAAAATGCTGTAATAAAATGAGACGTCATTAGCGCATTGCACTAGTTTTTTCAACTACATCGAACCTAAGTTTGCTTTCTGCCTCGCCTCGTCCTGCAACCTTGCTACGTCCGATCCACAGCCAAGCTTTACCGTCGCAACTCCGTGCGTACTGAAACTTGCGTTTAACGCTGGCGCCAATGCGCGGGATCTCTTCTTCTTCTATTAAGAGTATGTCGGCATTAGGGCCAGTAACAACAAATGGATTTTTCGGGTCTTTTCGTAATAGCCAGCCACGTGGATAGAATGCATAGGCTCGCAGGTTAGGGTCGATGGGCAATCGAGTAATGAAGTTTTCCTGGGCATCAAGGCCATCCAGAAATTGCTCAAAAGCGGGATCGACATTGCCGATGACTTCAACTGTAGCTTCGGGATAAAAGCGCTTCATGCCGGCACGTTCGAGCTGAATTTCGAGCGGGTCTGCCAGGTCAAGTCCTTTTTTTCGCACAGGCAAGAGCGGCGTCCAGTTGGCAGGCACTGGAGCCGCGAGTCGATAGATCAGTTGAGGGCTATCCGGGAGTTGATCGAAATGAATCTGCTGTTGGAAAGCCAGTGATTTAGCTTCCATGTCCCGATCCAGCGGCTCTCCAGATACGCCCTGGACTTTTTTCTCGATAGCCCAGGCGAGGTTGGCCATTTCGTCTCGTGCCAGCATGGTGTATTCGAGTACAGCGCCTTCCTGCACGCCATCGAGGCTGTCAGGCAGGAATAGGGTATCGTTTAATTGGCCGCCCAGATTGGAATCGGCGCTCAGTTGGTACATAGTCCATGGCGAATTCCCCGCCGGCTTAATCGCTTCGGCATGACTCGTGATGCCAAAACTGTCGGTAATCTCAAATCGGCTAACCTGATACAACCCCCCTACAGGCAGTCGTACCGGTGTTACAAACCAATCATTGCCAAAACTCAGAGCAAATTCAGTCACACTGATACGCAGCAAGTCAGTGACACCGGCCTCTGCACCGGCGAAGTTGACGCGACCATCTTCGAACTCCCAATAGCGCTCTGCGGGCATGCCGGGATAGCGTACGGGCGAAGGCTGACGCTGTGCCACCGTGAATTGCTGGGCGACTGGAGGTGGAGCATCCCCGTCCGGCACCGCAGACTCGGCACGAAAATCCTCCCAGTCGACGTGACCATCGCTGTATTCGGCAGCTTTCAACACCACATTACCGCTGCGCAGGGCAAAAGCGTATTCCATTCGATTGCGTTGCCAGGATGCATTATCCTGAACACCTTCAAACACCAGATCGGTGAGCCAGGCGAACCAGATTTCCAGCGCGTTTTGTGTCGCCGCGGTATCGCCTGCATCGATAACTAGTGCAGCAGGCAATCCGGCGAGTTTGCCTGCGCCATCAAGCAAGGGCAACAAATCAGCGCCCAACGTTTTGGCATCGATGGTGCGCTGGTGAAACAGCGTAGACCACAACGCACCGGCTTGATCGACCTCTGGGTCGGTTGGCGCTTTGAGATCAAGTGGATAGGCGGCCAGCAAGGCAGCGCGCACGGCGGCGTTCGGCAGCATGCGCAAGAGTTGCAAGCCTGCTTCACCACGAAAACGCGGGTGGGTGTCCCAAACCGGCTCGGCTTCAACGCGGGTTTCAAGTGGCGCGTCGCCCGGTGTTAAAGCTTGCCACGGCTGCACTTCTTTATGTCCAGAACGAAATCTATCTACTGCCATGCCTTGAACAGCAAAAGCCAGTTTAATCGGTGTGCCCGCATCCTCGCCTTGAAACTCATTGAACTGCCATTGTCGCGCGAGCATCCACAATGGATCGGCTAGCGGTGCTTGGAGACCAGCTTTGAGGTTGATTGCAGTGGGTTGGGTTTCGAGTCGGGTAAAACCGGTAATGCTGGGTTTTTTTGTCTCAAAGATATGCGCATCCGCAAAGTAAGCATGTGATTTGCTGAGTTCAATAGTCATGACTGCTCCTAACCTTTGCCCAGAGGGACGATTGAAGTCTTGAAATTGGCCAAAGCTGCAAACGCAATTTTTTGCAATGTGACACTCGGTAGATCGCCGGTATAGCTTTGTGGCAGGTAATTACCGGGTAGCAAAGCGCCTACCCCACCCTCTAAATCCTTAGGGCGTACTGCGCGTAGTTTCGCTAAATCCCAGGCTTCATGCAGCACATCCAGCACCTGGTCGAATTGCCAGTTTTGCTGCTGAAAAGTGGGTGGCAAGGCCAGCAAAATACTTTGCGGCGGCCGGGCACCGGGGGCGTCGTAATGAAAACTGATGCCCGCCGTCTGGAATCGGTCCGGGATGAGCTCAGCCCATTCGTCACATACCAGACCGGCTAACAGTGAGTCGTCGGCAACAGTGTCTAACCCGCCTGGAGTGTGCAGAGCCAAGGCCAGATTGGGTGCCACACGGTTAATATCCTTGTAAGGCGCGCCGGGCTGTTGGGCAAGGTATTCATGCAGTTCCTCCGGAACCTTGCTGGTGTCGAGGGGCGTTGCTTCGTTTTCTCGCCAGGCTTCGGGTAGCGCGGCCCATGCCTGTTGATCACGATGGGGATACTGCACCACCTTAAAGTCATGTTCTTTACTCAAATCTATCAGTGCCTCATGCGCACTCAACGCAGCAGTAAAACGATCCAGCCCTTCATGTACGCGCGCCAACTTGGGCAACCAGCCGCTGACTTGCCACGGATTCCCCAAGGTCAGATCGGCCTGGGCCGCCAACGAAGCATTGAAATCAATGGCGTACGCGCCCAGACTGAAGCGTGGCAATACCGGAAAGTCTTTGCCTAATAACTGTTTAATCTGATCTATGGATTTTTGTACGAGTTGCGCTTGGGTTGGGGGCTTGGGAGTGCCATCCGAATTTTCATCGGTGGTTATCGGTTCCTCAAGCTGCTGCGCTTTTGCGTTTAATCTTGCCGATACAGCGGAAAGCGCCATCGCAAAATCATCTGCGTTATGCAGCGGATCGGTTAGCACCTGCACCTGTTGCGGCCAAGCGGCGGCAGAAACAAAATCTATCAACTGTGCCAGATTATTCAGCAAGTCTGCAGAATCTGCACTGGTTAATACGGTAGTCTTAACTACGGTAAAATCGGTTATCAATTCATCAGCACGGTTGCGCAACTCGGCGCTATCCACTCCCGGATATTCTCCTTCATTCAGGTCAGTTTCTAAATTGTCGTCGGGTACCACTACGTCTTTACGGGTAATGGGACGGGCTTTGTCCAGCAGTGCACGCAGAGTGGTCGCCAGAGCTTCAAAGTGGCCCAGGCCGAGATTGCCGTTTTCACCTTCCTGGTGAATTTCGAGACCCGTTACATCAGCCGGATTGTCAATCAGTTGGGTGAAGGCTTCTACTAATTGTCCTCTGAATCCCGTATCAGCCGCTCCGGTCAATTCCTGTTTGAATACGCTGGTGGCGGCAAGTACCGCAGACAGTGGTGACAGACCCAGATCCAGAAAACCCACAGTCACCGGGTCGTGGTCGATGATGGGCTGTTGGTTCCCATCCCTACCGCGAAATACCTTTGTAATAAACTGGTAACGCGAGGGTTGCCCCAACATGTGAGCCAGCCAGGAATTGAGACTCGGTTCGGCTCGACTACGTCTATCCTGGGGCCAATTCTCTGCAGCAGCGGGAGGGCATATCAATGCCATGCGCTGAGTGTAACTGGCGCCACCGCGAGGTGTTTTGGCTACTTGCGGCTCAATCGGCAGCGATTGTTTGTCGATCACGGCCATTGCCGCCGCCGCGCGGTCGAAATTGCCTTGCATGATCTGATGGACTCCCTCAGCCATCAATAGATCGCTGACACTATCGGCCAAGTCCAGTGCGTCTTGCATGACCTGGGTGACGGAGAACCATTCCAGGTTATTTGGCGTTGTTGTTACAGGCAGAGAGCGATTCATGATCAACTGGTTAAGACGGCTTCGCACAGCTACTCCGGAATCGGTCTCCCAGGCGGCCAGTAGCGCTACGCCGTCAACCACATCGCGGGCGCCGATAGACTCCTTCGGTTCGTTGGCAGGCTGATCCCCCCCCGGCCGCCAGGGGTAAGCCAGGCGCAAGGGCCAGATCAGTTTGCCTAGAATCGCATCACGCAGTCCACGTTCGATGCGATATCCATACAACGCTGCAAGCGGCTGGTCGCGGGTCAAGCCTTGT